>CALFWV010000044.1 GCA_937927825.1 uncultured Caulobacterales bacterium
ATTACTAAACCGACCGCGACTAAATTCCCTGCAATCGCAGCCCAACCGGGCGCCATATGCCCAATAGTGGCACTCAGTGCAAAGAAGGATATGATATAAACGACAACGCCCGCCCCGCGCGCATAAATTGCGCGTTCCGGGTGGTCCGTTGCATATAAAACAGGATAAAGCGGCGCCGCCATACCCAGTAACGCAGCCGCCGGCACGAGTAAAGACGCCAGCGGCGCGACTTCTCTGTAGTCTTCCGACAGGAAAAACCCGAGAATCGATCCGAGAGACAACCAAATAAAGAGCGATGCTAGCAATCCAACAGAGAGCAATATGACCGCCGCTCGCATTACCAAGCGCCAAATCTTTTCGGCTTCCCCCGCGCTCACCATCTTGGCAAGTTCAGGGTAGATAACTTGGTCCAAAAGCTTGAATCCCTCAGAGAGCAACTTGGCCGTCTCTTCTGCCCATCGGTAAACCGTCACCCAGACCGGACCGAAAACAGCCATGACCAGAAGGACAGGAAGATGAACATTCGACGCCGCCAAAGATGAATCGATATTTGCCTTCCAGACAAACGGCCAAACGCCCTTGCGTTGCCTAAAGACACTGGATTTCGCGCGCCAAACGGGGCCTAGTAAATTGCGCTTCGCCATCTGAATTCCGGCCAGAACGGGCAGAGCGAGGTAATCCACCAAAGACGCGACGAACCAGGCAATCAAATACCCTTCCATTCCAGCACCCAGAATGGCAGCTATGATTATACCGATCAGGCGCACGCCAGTCATGACAACGCCGTGCCACGCCAGCACATCAAATCTATCGAAAAGACGGAAAACACCGATAGACGCCCCGCGATGACGAACCAAAAGAAGGGAACAATAAAGAATCAAAATTGGATATATGGCGCGGGTATCAAACTCTTCCGGAAGCTGGTCAAAAACAGCCGGAAAGGCATCTTGGAGCAAGATGAAAACAGGGAAAAATGCAACCGCCGCCAAGAAAGCAAAAATGGCGGATATAATATCAAGCTTGTATCCAAACTTTATAAGCTTCGCCAAGCCGGACGCATCCTTATTTTTAATATCCTCCATTCCAAATCGAATGATGGGTTGCCAAGCTTCAAACGTCGCCAATTGCGCAAAAAGTAAATGATAGGAATGTAAAAAAAGAACGATGCCCAACAAAGCCATACTGATGGACTTCGAGGCAATCAAAAGACCCAACAGCCCAAACACTGCAGCCAAACCTTTTGATCCGACCATCAGACCCGTATTGGCCGCGACGCGTTTTTCGACGCTGCGCGTTGACGCTATGGATAAATCGACAACCTTCATTTTTCTCGGGCGTTCAAAATAGCTTCAACTAACTCAAGATCAGCGACCTTATCTACATCAATCGCCGCCTCTGCGAAGGGCAAAAGGACCGGCGCGGCCGTAATGCCGATACGATTGGCGGCATAATCAAATGCCCCCTGCAAGCTGAGGCGTCCTGCAGCATATTTGAGGCCGACGCCCACGCCAATTTTCTTCGCTAACTTGAGCGGGTTTTTTCGCAAATGCTGCACGGATTGCCAAAAGGCGATGGCTTTCAGTCCATCAGGATTTGCGATATAAAAGAGATTGCATCCTGACACGGCTTCATCAGAAAATCTTAGATAGGTGCGCTTTGTTTTAGGATATTCAGCTTGGATGACGCTTTGCGTGGCAAAACCAACGCAAATATCTGTACCGGCCGAGGCGGCCCCCGCGATAAAACTCTGCACCATATCCGCCGTTAGCAGCGCATGATCGCAAGTAGTCACTAAACATGGAAATGCGTTGATTTCTGCGAGAGCCAAGGCCACGCTGTCCGCTGGCCCTTTCCCGCTGGATACTTGCCTCAGTTTACTGCCTGAGTAGCCTGATATATATAGTTTATTTTGCAAATTCGCTTTGGTCAGCGCGCTTATCACGCGGTCCAACATGGGTATTCCGCACACTAAAATTTCGGCTTTATGGGAGACTGCTTTAGCGTCGCAAAGAGGGTCGACCACACCCTCTCTCTGGCCCGCCAGAATCAAAACCGATTTTGTCATTGACCTATCCGTTTTTCATACATGCGATATGTCTTATACGGTGTCGCACTGGCCTGTTTGCAAATCGAAATCATACCCTC
Source organism: uncultured Caulobacterales bacterium (assembly GCA_937927825.1). GTDB lineage: Bacteria > Pseudomonadota > Alphaproteobacteria > Caulobacterales > Maricaulaceae > Litorimonas. The sequence continues at coordinate 2,146 of CALFWV010000044.1, forward strand.
ATTATCTTCAAGTATCCATGACAGTTCACAATGGGTAAAGCCTGCCTGCCGCGCCGCCTCAAACGATTCCTCACATAATGCTGCAATCAAGGCGAGGCCCTTGCGAGTGTTATGATATTTCTGCCGAAGACCCATTAGAGGGATCCGCGCCTGTTTCGCTTTCTGCCTTTTCAAACGATAGATAAGCTTGGCCCAGTTAAGCGGCAATAATTTACCATCAAACCCGCGCGCCAACTCATTTAAATCGGGCAAGAGACACAGAAATGCGGCCAATTCGCCATCGATAGACCCCATCAAAAATCGCTCCGGCGCAATGAGCGGTTTCATTTCCTTGGCAAGATGCTGAATCGCATCATCCGGAAATGGCAAAAATCCCCAATTCTCTGACCAGGCATCATTAAAAATATGCATGGCGCGCGTAATTTCGCCGTTAAAGTCTTTCGCGTCCAACGTTCGCCAGCTAATTGCATCTGATCGTTTGGCGTAATCCACCATCATGCGTGTCATCTTAGGGCGTGGGTAGCCCGCGTTTAAATCAGCTTGAAATGCCAGCATATCAATAGCTTTTGTGAAACCCGCCGTTTCAACCGCTGACGCGTAATAGGGTCGGCCATAAGACATCAGAACAACGTTGGGGTGGTCAAATCCATCAACTAACAAGCCAACTTCTTCATTCACCCCCCATTGCGCAGGACCTACGATACGCATGCGACCCTTCGCTTTTGCCCAATTTTGAGCCGTTTCGAGCAACGCTAGCAAAACCTCCTCATCCTCCATCGCGTCGAAATATCCGAAAAACGCGCTCTCTTCGTCATGTTGCGCATCGTGAGCGGGATTTGTGAAAGCAGCGATTCGTCCGACATCTCGCCCCTCACGAACTGCGAGGAAGAGCTGACGGTCCAGCTCTCGCGCTGCCGGGTTTTTTTCAGGGTCAAGTTGCTCGGCCCGCTCCAAACGCAAGGGCGGCGCCCACGCGGCCTGCCCGCGATAAAGGTCATAGGGCAAAGTCAAGAAACGCTTTACCTGCGCAGCCGTCTCAACCTTCAGGATCTCAAAATGTGTGTTGACGGCTGACACAGCCCCCTCCCGCCCAAATTAACGTTGGACGGCTATCCGCGTCCTTAGACTAAAGGTCAACCAAATGAATGTCGATGTCGATACCTTCCATCGGTACGGACAAACTGGTTTCTGAAAATTTCGGCAAACGAAGGGACTTAATCTCCGGGTTTCGGGAGAGACCATACGGCTCTTTTGGCTTAAAATTCCAAGCCTTTTTCAGACGTCGGTCCCCATTTTTGTCGTGATATCCGACCACGGCATACTCGCCCGGCATGGGGAGATTGATGCAGACCGTCTGGGGACCATTTGCCGCCGGAACACGAATACGGCGCAGCTTTCCTTCCTTTTTTAGAAAATTATTCTCGCCGAACAGTTCCAATTTCAAAATGCCGCCTTGAGATATGTTGTGAACATTGACGCGAATCTGCAATGCTCCCGGCACGCACGCGTCATCTTTATCCCGAGGGTAGAGTTCAAGACCGGTTCGGATTCCGATTTCAGAACGGGTTTCCTGACCCGTTTCAGCATCGCCATCAGTCTTGTCTTGAGCCAAGGCAAATCCCGGCGCGGACATGACCGCCATCATGACAAAAGCGTTAGTAAGTTTTCTCAGATAGGTGTTTGATTTCATAGCACCATTTTCCTAAGCCAGTTTATGTCCGAAATTGGACCTTCCCTGTTCATATGGGAAGAAGACCCGCAAGCGTAAAGGCGTAATCACAGACCTGTTATATGGGCCGACTAAATCGTTATATCCTAAAGAACGCCGCAATTAGCGTAGGCGGACTGGTAATTTTCGCCTGTTGCGTCCTGCTGCTTGAACGGCTGTTACGGATTTTCGAAATTGTTACAAATTCGACAAATCCCGGGCTTGATGCATCGACGATGATTGTAAACTTGCTGCCCTATTATCTGGGGATGGCCGTGCCTATCGCTCTCCTTCTCGGCACTATCATCACAATTGACCGCTTATCCAAATCATCAGAATTGACCGCCGCACTTGGGGCCGGCGTATCGCTTTTTCATATGACAAAGCCCTTTATCCTGCTGGCTATTTTCCTCTCCGGCCTCACAATATTTGTGGAAGGCTATTTTCAACCCGTCGGGCGTTACAAAT
>CALFWV010000045.1 GCA_937927825.1 uncultured Caulobacterales bacterium
ATCCCCTGACACTGGCGATACGTCCAAAAATTGGCTGGGCTGTACGGGAGGGGGCGGGTTAGAGGGCCTGTGCGATGACCGTGAGACTGCCATTCCATACGGCATGACATCCAAAGGCGGCCCAGAACCCGTAGCGTTTGACGATATAGCCGTAAAAAATACCGGCAATGAATTGCGGCGTAACGATTAAGACGTCCAACGGGCCAATATTCTCAACCTTGTAATTCGTCAGATGCATAAGAGCGAAAATCAGCGCGCTAATCCAAAAAACAAACGGAAAAATGCGGTCAATAAATCTGTCTGACATGTCAGTCGCCCAGCTTCGGTAAATCCAAATAAAATAGAGCAAGAACAAAACCGCGACGCAGCCGAGCATGAGCGGAGAGGGGGCCAGCCCAAAGAAACGCGCTAAAAACCAGACGGATAGACAGGTCACCACCGGGAACATAATTTTGATGCTCCCACGCCGTCGGAGCCAGGCTCTGAAAAATAATTCTTCCAAAAAGGGAAGGATGATAATGAGTTTGAATGCCCGCCGGGGTCCGTAATCTCGCAGTGAGGGACCGGCCCGGTCCGGACTTTGTGAATCCAACGACCCAAATAAGTATATAATCGCGAAATAGACGGCCACGATAATAATGAATTTTGCCAAAAGCAGTGCGCCCAAACGGGGTAACGTTTTTACGGCGAGTTTCTCTTCGCTGCGGTAGAAATAGGGCTTTGAAATATAGCCCAGAAAATCCTTAGCGAGAGTCATGCGAGAGCCTTGGTCCGAACAGCGAAGGTTTTGCAGGCCGTGAGAATTTTTGAGCCATAGAGCCTTGAAATGCAAAGTTTAGAGGTGAAACGTCCGGTGGCAAGCCGTTTGTTCTGATTCCGCGCTTTTGGGTCTGGGCGCAAAATTCCGTCCCTATTTCAAACGGGATTTTGCCAGCCCGGCTGAATTTTTCTCATATTTTCCGGTCGAAAAAACTTCGCCTTAGATTCAGTCCCTTACCGAAAATATAGAACGTAACATGAACATATTTCATTGACTCGTTAACGTTTTTCATAGGAATATAATCCTCACATTGGGTGGGCGCGGCTATACTGGCTCCTCAACATAGGAGGGCTTTATGGCCGTAAGAAAACAACATCCCGATGACCCCGGCTTTGCGCGGCTCACCGTAAGTGCCGTCGGGTTAGAATTCGGGCTGCCCCATTTAACGCTCGATAATCACTGCCGCAAAGGCGCGACAAAGCAGGAGGTCTTCGCGCGGCAAATCTCGGCCTATCTCTGTCAAACCGTGTTCGATATGAGCATTCCGCGCGTTGCCGAGCTGTTCACCCGTGACCGTACCACCATTATTCATGCGCTGAATGTGGTAGAGGAGGGCCGCGAAGACCCCGTGTTTAACCGCAAGTTGATGAGGGCGGAAACCTTCCTCAGCGAGAGCTTGCAAACCTTTCGGGGGGCCGCATGAGCTATACGTCACAGGCGCTCGCCATGGACCATATCCTGCGCGATATTCACCGCATTGACGGCTTGATTTCAGAGGTTCCGCAAGGCCGCGATCATCCCGTTTTTCCGCACCGTGATAAACGCAAACGCCCCGTGATTTGGTTGCAGCAAGCGGGGTTTCAGTGGCTGCGCGGACAGAAAATGATTGCCCCGCATTTACGGGGGTTCGTCCTCGCGGATGCAGTGACGCAGCGTTTGCAAAATGGGGAAGGCGCCGTCGCCAATGCCGCGCAATCGATTTACATTCCGGACATGTCCGCCCCCGCCGCGAACACACATACGGCCATCACGCCGCTGGACCGCCTCGCGCGCAGGCCCGGGCGCGAGGCCGGGAAAAAATGGCTCAGCGCGGCTGAGGTCGAGGCCGGTCGTGCCCTGATGCGCGACTATGCCCGCGCAGGCGAAGGGCAAATGGCGACGCAGGATTTCACAAATCCGGGCGTCGACGGCGGCGACCGAAACGGCGCGGCGGAACGGGCCATGATGCGGCGACTTACGGCGGGGACGCGGCTGCGCGCGGCGCGGGAAAAACTCGGCCCCGATCTTGCCCCCGCCCTGATTGCGTTCTGCTGTCGCCAAGATGATTTAGAGACCGTTGAGCGGCAGGAAAGCTGGGCGGCGGGGTCAGGTAAGCAAATCATAAAGCTCGGCTTGGCACGCGTGGCGGAACTTTACGGAACGGAAGTCGGCGCGGGGTGAGGGGGCGTCGTCCCCCGGCGACGGAGGATTAATCTGCCCGCGTCAAGTTGAGGCTTGGACATTGTTCTCATTTCTTGGTAGAAGGGGTTGGGGGCGAGGCTGGGAACTCGGATGACATCTCAAGGGCTGGAAGACTTACTCTGCTTGCTGACGGCCGTTGTTGTGGCGGATAAACGGGTCTTAGGCGCTAAAGTTCGTGCGTTTTTGAAACAGGTTAGCGCGCTGCAAAGCACCCTCAACATCGAGCCAAAATGGTCCGAGGCGAAAATTCTGATGTGGTATGAAAATCATAAAGGTGAGGTCCGAAAGCAAGCCTTTGGGCCCTATCTGAAAACCTGGCTATATGACTGCGTGGACCGCTTGTCAGGGATTGAAGAGAAGTCGGCGGTCCTGGGGGCGATGCGGCAAATTGCACTGGCCGATGGCAATATATGTGTGAAAGAGCGGTCCCTTATCGTGCTGACTGCGCGGCAATGGGGGCTTAACCTTACGGGATGAGCTTTTAGACGACTCGCATTTCGGTCATCTGCGGCGTATACTGCGCGAAAAGGTGCGGCAAAATCATGAAAACACACACATCAAAAATCGATAATTGGATCTATGTCGTTTTGGGACTTTCCGTCGTTCTCCCGGTGTTTATAGGCTGGGTGTCAGCAGGCATCACCCTGTGGCCTCTGTATTTGATTTCCGGCGGGATGGGTGCGTTCTTCCTCTGGCTCTATCTCGCAACGAAATATGTCATCGCAGGTGGTGTTCTCACAATTCATGGTGGGTTGTTTAAAGTGACTATCCCGGTGGCGTCCATCACATCCGTAACTGACACCCGTAACCCACTGGCCAGCCCGGCCTTTTCTCTTGATCGGCTCGAAATTAAATATAGCGAAGAGAAAATTATCCTCATTTCACCGAAAGACAAGGCGGCGTTCCTCACCGATTTGGGATGGCCGACGGGTTAAGTGCCGCCCGGGTCAGGCGGTTTCAGCCTTGCGCAACCACCACCATCCGCGCAATCCACAGGCGGCCATGAGACCGATGAGGAGCGGCAAAATCGTTCCCAAACCAAAACCCGAAATATAGATTGAGACGATATTGAGGACGAGCCAAAGACCTACGGTAAACGGCAATGTTCTAAATCTTAGCGCCCGAATACGGAGACCGGAAAAAACCAAAAACCCGCCGCAAAGCGCGATAATCCCGCCAATCAATTGAAATTTTGAAACCCCGGTGGAGACAATCTGAACCAGGCCGATTGAAAGAAAACTGAGTCCCAGAAGAAAGACGGGCAGGCCAGACATTTTGGCCGCATATTGCGCGCTGGCCCTATCAGTCACCGGAATCCAAAATCCAAATGCAGGTTCTTTATGTTCCATAAACATCAGTCCGTAGCGCGAGTATGGGCGTGCAAATCCCTGCATCTTCCGGATCCTTCGTGATGGAATCTAAACATGTCGTGTCCGGACACATCGCGCAGGGTTTATCTGCGGGTTCAATTGCGCATCGCTCTAAAGTCGGGCCATAGCTCCCATCCCAACATCTCGTTGCCGGTGCCTTTTCTGAAACAGGCTTTTCCAAATTCGGACTCTGCGTTGCGCATCCTATTAGAAGAAACGTTGTGAGTAGAGAGCAAATCTTATTCATTGGGTACGATACACTGGCCAACTGTGTTAAACAAGTTGGCTTGCTGCCCTCTATGCGTCACCGTCCATCCCGCTTTTCACAGGCGCTAAACGTAGCCCTATCCCTTAAATGAAAAAACATAATCCACGGTTTGAAAGCCGCGCTTTATACTGCGTTTATGACAGATTTAACCGATGAATTTTTTGAGACGGCTTTGGCCGGAATACAGGAGCGGCTGGATGATTTAATTACCCAGCCCAAATCAGACGGCGACCCGCCCGACAAATTTGCAAAATCAATATCCGCCCTGATGAAAGCCAAAGCCGATGTGCTGGCCCAACAGGAAAAGGAACAGGCGAAGGCCTTCGCTAAAAAACACACACGGTATGAAGACATGCCGCCCCCAACCCCAGAAGATGAAGCCCGTTTCCATGCCGAATTTGAATCCATCATGCGTGAAATCCAATCTGCCAGAAACAGCAACGCTGGAAAATCTGACTGAAGAGGAAACAACTTATCTGGGAAAGCGTTTAAATGGTTGGCGAAAGAAGCTGTTCCTAAAATCTTGGAAAATTTGGAGGACTGAAAAACAGACCGAACCCAAATCCAACTTCCTTATCTGGCTCATCCTCGGCGGGCGCGGCGCGGGCAAGACCCGCAGCGGGGCGGAATGGATCCGCGCGCGGGTGAAATCCGGCGCGCGCCATATCGCGCTCGTCGCGGCGAATTACCGCGAAGCCCGCGCCGTCATGTTGGAGGGAGACTCAGGATTGCTCAACATCGGCCACCCGTCCGAACGCCCAAAATATATCGCGTCGCGCCGACGGCTCGAATGGCCCAATGGCGCGGTTGGGCAACTCT
>CALFWV010000046.1 GCA_937927825.1 uncultured Caulobacterales bacterium
GGGGGGCATATTGATTTGTCAATTTTGGGCGCAATGGAAGTCGCGGAAAATGGCGACATTGCGAATTGGATGATTCCCGGGAAAATGGTCAAAGGCATGGGCGGGGCAATGGATCTTGTCGCAGGGGTCAAACGCTGTATCGCGCTTTTCGATCACACGAATAAGCGGGGCGAAAGCAAATTTATCAAAGCTTGCACCCTACCTCTGACGGGACAGAACTGCATCGATATGGTCATTACAGATTTGGCTGTGTTTGAACGCGGCGAGGGGCAGAAACGTTTCCGTTTGAAAGAACTCGCGCCCGGCGTTGTATTAGATGAAGTTAAGTCTAAGACCGAGGCTGACGTTATTTATGCATAGACTTTAAACCCCGCGAGGATACTATGGCCAGCTCTAAAGACTTGTCTCACTTGCTGGGGTCTATGACGCCCGTTTTAAGGGGTAAAACCTACGTATTTTCGACCGTCAAACATGACGACGTAATGCCGGAAATTGAAGCGGTGATGCAATTTAGCGAGGCCGAGGGCGTCACATTTATCGCCGATATGTCTACGGTCCAAGAGGTTGGGCTAGCCTATGAGTTTCCGTGCCGTATGATTTCCCTGAACGTGCATTCTTCGCTGGAGGCTGTCGGGTTTCTGGCTGTCATTACGAGCCATCTGGCAAAGCTGGGCGTGGGCGTGAATCCCGTGTCTGGATTTTTTCATGATCATCTTTTCGTTCCGGCAGATCGGGCAGAAGATGTTATGACGGCGTTGGTTGAGCTATCGGCGGCGCATCAGTAAAAAAGCGGGATATGCTTTGGTCCTCCCGTTTTTAAAACAGAGCTGTTATGGGGACTCAATTTTGCTATTTTTCAAACAGGTCCAATTTAGTGATGTCCGAACCTAATTTCGCCTCAATTGTTCCAATCATCATAACACTCATATTATCGTTATTCACACGAAATGTGGTTATTGGGCTGTTCTTCGGAATAGTTTCGGGTGTTCTTTTACTTCATGGACTCAATCCCATTGTCGCGATGGATAAGCTCATCGGCCATTATCTCGTGGGGCAGGTATCGGATAGCTACAACGCCTCTGTCATTACCCTATTGGTGTTTATTGGCGGATTTATCCACCTCATAGAAAAGTCTGGCGGCGGTCCCGCCTTTGCAAACTCTGTTACGCGCTACATCAATTCCAAACGCAAAGGACAAATGTTTGCGTGGATGGGCGGCATCTTGCTCTTCTTCTCTGATATCGGAACGCCGCTTATTGTAGGGCCTATTTTTCAACCTCTTTTTGATAAGATGAAATTATCGCGCGAGAAGCTCGCCATGATTGTCGACTCAACGGCATCGCCTGTCGCCATTCTCGTGCCCTTTATTGGCTGGGGGGTCTATATTATGAGCTTGATTGATAATGAAATTGCCGACCTCTACCCGAATTTAAACTCGCTAGAAATTTTTGTAGAGGCTGTGCCTTTTCAATTTTACGCTATTTTGGCTGTGGTCTTGATTCCTTGGTTGACGCTGAGCCACGCAGACATTGGCCCTATGGCCACGGCAGAACGGGCAGCGGCCAAGGGGCTGGCTAGCCGTGGCATGCTACGCGGCGAAGGGGGGAAGGCGCCCGAAATTTTTACGCATGAGAATGCGAGTGCCAGCTTTGTTTTTATTCCGCTCCTCCTTTTGGCTGCGACATTACTTTTCGTCATTATACCATTGGGGTTTCCGAACAAACCTGTCCCGGGCGCGGTATTTAGAACAGCGCTTACAACCGGATATTTTTTTGCAGCGGCCGCCATAATTCTACTTATGGCAAAAAATGGGGTTCGCCCTGTTATGGAGAGCATAGGCCTTTATCTCAAAGGCATGAACTCTATGATGCAAATTGCTATTATTCTGGTTCTGGCTTGGAGCTTAAGCGTTATTGGCAAAGATCTGGGCGCGCCCGCTTATATTGCTGGCGTTGTTGAAAATGGTTTTCCGCCTTGGCTGCTTCCCGCGATTGTTTTTCTGCTTGGCGGCATAATTTCTTTTGCGACGGGATCATCATGGGGCACATTCGCTTTGATGTTTCCTCTGGTAATTCCTGCCGCTGCAGCACTGGATGCCCCCTTGGTCGTTGTTGTCGCCTCAGTCCTCTCGGGCGGCCTATTTGGAGACCATTGTTCGCCGATTTCAGACTCAACGATTTTATCATCAACAGGTGCGGGATGTGATCAATTTGAACATTTTAGAACGCAGTTGCCCTACGCCATGTTAAATGGTTGCGTGGCTTTTGGCGTGTTTTTATTGGCGGGTATTCATCCCAATCCACTTTTAATGCTTTTAGCTATTTTTGTTCAGATTACGGCGATATGTGTCCTGGGTCGGTTTTTTGCACGCGATGATGAGCCCGTCGAAAGCTGAATCATCGGATTACTCGTGAAATTTTGGCACGAGGCGACTTGAGTAGGTATATTGATGATTTGCATATTCAACAACAGTACCTAATAAAAAATCTCTATGGATCTTCGTTTTTTAGTAATTTCATTGGGCGGAACAATCGCGCTCGCTGTAAAAGACGGTCGCGCTGTGGCGACGGAAGATGCGGCGCGGTTCTTAGAAAGAGTATCTTTGCCTGAGGCGAAAATTGACTGGTCGACGCAGCAATTTCTGAGCAAAGACAGCGTGGATATAACGCTGGGAGATCTCGCTCGATTATGCCTTTTCATTCATTCAAAAAGTGAAAATTTTGATGGCTTCATCATCACCACCGGCACAGATTCATTAGAGGAGGTCGCTTATTTCCTTCACGAGGCATTCGGCAACCGATTAAATATAATTCTAACCGGTGCGATGCGCCCGCCTTATTCAAAAGACTTTGACGGAACTATAAATTTTGACTTTGCGGCAACGACATGCCTCTCAAATAGTGGGAAAACAAAAGGCGTTTTTCTGGCCATGTCCGGGCAGGTAATCGCCGCTATAAATGTGGTCAAAAACAGCTCAAGTCGGCTGGATTCGTTTAAACCGATTTATGATAACAGTTTTGATCGGCCGCCTGTTGCGGACATCACTCACGGTCGCGCCGAAGAAAATTTATTCTCTGATGTTTCTGCTTTCGACGATATCAATATCCCCATTATTACCGTTTCTGTTGGGTCAAAATTAAACCCAGGAATGTTTAAAGACATAGACGGGTGTGTATTGTCTTGTCCGGGCGCGTTCTCACTTCCCGAGGCTATGATTCCCGTATTGCAAAACGGCGCGGCACATTTACCCGTCGTACTTGCAAGTAGATGCGCCCATAATGAACCCATTGCTGACGACATTTATCCCGGATATCTTGATAGGCTGGAGTCATTTGGCTTTTTAGTGCGCGACTATGCGGGGTTGTCTCCCCAACAGTCTCGATTGAAATTGGTTTTTGAAATTTTAAAATCGCGCTCAGAAAATGGCCTCCCGTCTGAATACGTATCAGTCTAGGGCCTCCGTGTCAGATTGCGGCGCGAGTCAAAGCTTTTGCGAATACTAGGTCTTTTGGAAAGAAGAGCGACCCAATATATTCCACATCTGGCGACTGCGTCAGCTTTTTTTTGAAAAGGTTTTTGACGCATACTGACCCTCGCGTCTAATTTGTACGCGGTAATTACCTCATTTGAGTGTGCCTATAGTTGCCATTTTGTGTGCATTTTTTGTACGCTACCACAGAGATTAAAGGTGATTTTCGTTGATTTTGAGTGCACACGCGTCCTTTGTAACTGTCTGAAGTATAGTAAAATGTATAAAAACAAAGAGGTTGCAATCAGTGTTGCGCCCATGATGGATTGGACGGACCGGCATTGTCGTTGGTTCCACCGCCAGCTCTCTGCGCATACGCAACTCTACACGGAGATGGTAGTTGCTGATGCCGTCATCCACGGACCGCGTGATCGTCTTTTGGGTTTCGACGAAATTGAGCATCCTGTTGCCTTGCAAATAGGTGGAAGTGACCCCGATAAACTCGCCAAAGCCACCGAAATTGGGGCGGGCTATGGCTATGATGAAGTTAATCTCAACGTCGGCTGCCCGTCTGACCGTGTGCAAGCGGGGCGGTTCGGCGCATGCCTGATGGCCGAGCCTGAATTGGTCGCGGATTGTTTTACCGCGATGAACCGTGCAACAGACGCCGAGGTCACAGTCAAATGCCGTCTCGGAATTGATGATCAAAACCTCGATGTGACACTGCCGGGATTTATTAAAACAGTTGCGGGGGCGGGCTGCGAGACCTTCATTATTCATGCCCGTAAGGCCTGGCTGAAAGGCCTGTCTCCAAAAGACAATCGCACCATCCCGCCCATCGATTATGAGTTGGTGCATCGCGTGAAAACGAAATATCCGGAGTTGAACATCATCGTCAATGGGCAGGTCACCGATGTATCACATGCGGTTGAGGTCATGGGTGAAAATTTGGACGGCGCTATGTTTGGCCGCGCGGCCTATAATACGCCGTGGATTTTAACGGAAGTGGATGCCCGTTGGTTCGAGGCTGGCGTGTTTGCGCCGTCCCGGTTGGAGATTGCAGAGCGCCTGATTGGTTATGCAGAAATCCGCGAAGAAACAGACCGTTCGACCAAAGCGCTCATTCGACATGTAATGGGATTATTCGCCGGTGAGCCCGGTGCACGGCTATGGCGGCGGACGCTGTCCGAGGGGTTAGGGCAAAAGCTTCAACCATCCGTCGTTTTGCGAAACGGAGTGAATGGAATGCAGGCTTTGCGGCACGCCGCTTAATGGACCTCTTTGTCCAAAATTGGCCGCTTATTCTGGCGCTTCTGGCGGTAGGCGGTGTTGCGGGTTTAACATCGGGCTTATTTGGAATTGGCGGCGGGGCCGTCATGGTGCCGGCTCTGTTTTATGCGTTCACTGAAATCGGTGTCCCGCAGGAGATTGTTATGCATTGCGCGGTCGCGACGAGTGCCGCCGTCATAATCTTAAACGCTTTGCGGTCCACCCGGGCGCATCATACGAAAGACGCCGTCGACATGTCGCTGGTTTGGCCAAAAACCAAATGGTGGCAGAGCTACGGTCTATGGATTGGGCTTGGTGCATTCGCTGCGGCCATCTGGATTGCTCCGCGATTGTCCAGTGATGCGCTGACGCGCCTTTTTGCGGGGATTGCGTTTGTGGTGGCTCTACAGTTCATCTTTGGTAAGCCGAGTTTTGTGTTTCGTCACACGGTCCCGCGTGGGCCCGCGCCCGCTCTGGCAGGCGGGAGCGTCGGGATATTATCCTCTTTGATGGGGATTGGCGGCGGATCGCTTTCCGTGCCGCTGCTGACGCTCTGCGGGGTGCCTATACATCGCGCGATTGGTACGGCGGCGGCCTTTGGATTGTTTATCGCGGTCCCGGCAACGCTTGGCTTTATTCTGAGCGGGTGGAACCTCGACGGACGGCCCTTTGGGTCCTTGGGCTATGTCAATGGGTTGGGCTTTGCATTGATAACGCTCGCGGCTTGGCCGATGGTACCTTTCGGCGCGAGCCTGGCGCATCGACTCGATGCGGCGCTGCTGCGGCGAATTTTCGGAATTTGCTTGGCGCTCGTTGCGCTGAATATGGCGCGAAAGACCGGACTGTTTTAGTAGCGCAGCAAAAGTGCATTTGGAGTGGCTTTGACTTCCTGTAATTGTCCGAGCCATGTCATCCCCAGAAGCGAGACTTCCAAACCTTCTTTCACCACCAAAGCCTCGACATCGCGCAGCATTATCCCGCCAAGCGCAACTTGGTCCAACGTCACACGTGCTGCGTAATTTCGCCCGCCCGCTGTGCTAATTGGTACGTCATAAATTAACTGCGTATCCCGCAAACCCGCTTTGCGCGCATCAGCGGGGGTTAAGGCAATCGCGGATGCGCCTGTATCCACGAGGAAGTCGACATAGCCCGAATTGACCCGGCCTTTGTAGTGGTACTGACCGGAGCGCGCATCTTTTGGAATGGAGACAACCGATGCCGATCTAATCCGCTTTGGTGTTCCTTTAGCCGGTCTTTCTTCCGATTCACCCGTTTGAACTGGGACTTCTGCCCTTAAAGACTCATTCGTTTTTTCTTTATAATCCAAATAAAGAACTCCGCCGACGGCAATGCCGGCGATAAGAACGGTATTTGTGAGAAGCTTAGCCAACATAAAATACCTATACAGGGCGGAATTTGAAAAGAATTTAAGTTTCGGGCGCTATAAGCCATGACTTGGAATCAAGGTTAATTTTTTGATTCGACCAAATGAGAGACATATGACTGACTCACAAACGACTGGCCAACCCTTTGACGATATTCGGGCATTGATCCGCACGATGCCCGCTATTGAAGATATCACGGGGTCCCACGTTTCAGAAAATGCGGAGTCGCTGGGCCGCGGCCTGCGTCCCATTGGGCGACTTGACACGCCGCTAGCAAAAATTTCTGCTTGGCAAGACGCACCTTTGCCGCGTTTGATGCGGCCGCTCATTGCGGTTTTCGCCGGGACGCATGGCGTGGCTGAGCAACTGGGATATGACGACATTATCGCCGCATCAAAGCGCCGCGTTACGAGCCTTACGGAAGGGCAGGCGGCCGTGCGCGGCATCGCAGGCGAATTGGGCGCGGCCTATAAGGTTTATGAATTTGGTCTCGACTATCCGAGCGCCGATTTTACCGAGAGCGACAGCCTGTCTGAACGAGATTGTGCGGCGGCGATTGCCTTTGGGATGGAAGTTGTGGCCGAAGGCGCAGATGTCATTGTCCTAGGCGCGGCGGGATTGGGGGCAGCAACGGCAGCGGCAGCTATGAATATTGCGCTGTTTGGCGGCGCAGCAAATTATTGGGCCGGCGGCGACGGCGCGGCTGCGCGGATCGCCGCTGTCGAGGCCGGGCTTTCCCGTCATAATGGCCAGACTACGGATCCGTTGGAAATATTGCGGATATTCGGGGGACGAGAGATTGCCGGTTTGGTCGGTGCGCTTTTAGCAGCGCGGCATCAGCGCATCCCAATTTTACTAGATGGCTATGTCAGCTGTACCGCTGCCGCCATTATTCACGCGATTGACGGCGCCGCAATCGATCATTGCCTCGCGACGCATCTTTCGGCGGAACCTGCGCATGATGCGCTTTTGTCTCGGCTAGGGCTGACGCCAATAGTCGATCTTGAGGTCAATATTGGCGACGGAACCGGCGGAGGATTGGCATTAGCTGTTTTGAAAGCTGCTGCCGCCGGCCTTACAAGTTTAAAGGTATGATATGTTTAATCATCCGGATTTTGACGCACATGAAGGCGTACATCTTTTCAGCGACACGAAGAGCGGCCTAAAAGCCGTCATCGCCGTCCATAATACGGCGCGAGGTCCGGCCGCAGGCGGTACACGGCTTTGGTCTTATGCCGATCCCAGCGACGCCGTGACGGATGCGCTGCGCTTGTCCAGGGCCATGAGCTATAAAAACGCGATGGCGGGTTTGGACTTGGGCGGAGGAAAAGCCGTAATTTTACGGCCCGAGACGGATTTTGACCGGAAAGCTCTGTTTGAGGCTTATGGCCGCGCTGTTGAGGCGGTCGGCGGAAGATATATCACGGCCGAGGATGTCGGTGTATCGCCGGACGATATGCGCATTATCAAAACACAAACGGATTTTGTGGCCGGGCTTGACGAAGGCCCTGCAGCATCGGGGGATCCGTCGCCCGTCACGGCAGAAGGGGTCTTCCGCAGCATTAAAGTTGCCGTCCGCCACGCCATGGGTTTGGAGTCGTTAAAAGGCCTGCGAGTCGCCGTTCAGGGCTTGGGCCATGTCGGTTATGGCTTGTGCGAGCATCTTCATGCGGCGGGAGTTCACTTGATTGTGACCGACATTAACGGAGCTGTTCTAGAGCGGGCAAGGCAGGAATTGGGAGCTGTCATCGTTGAACCTGATGCCATTCACGCTGTCGTGGCCGATGTTTTTGCGCCCTGCGCCTTGGGCGGGGCGATTTCAGAGACGACCTTGCCGGACATTCGGGCGTCAATTATTGCGGGTGCAGCGAATAATCAACTGGCCTCACCGGAAATGGGAGAGGCCTGCCGCGCTCGCGGCATTCTCTACGCGCCGGATTACGTCGTAAATGCGGGGGGCATCATCAACGTTGCAGCCGAAGTTAGCGGAACTTATGATCCGAAATGGGTTAGTGAAAAGCTGGAAGGTCTTGAATTAACACTTAAAAATATCTTCGTGATGGCGTCTGAGAGCCGCCTGCCGACGAATGTTGTAGCCGACAAACTCGCGCGTGAACGGCTTGGCTTGTCTGTGGTTTAAGCTGGGTTTTACGGCGCCGCAGTCTTCGCAGAAACCATTGGGCGCGGGACTAAACACCCTCCATATTCCCAGATGTGGTCGCGGGCGCTGAGTTTTAGGTCTGCGACCTGAAACACGTTGCCTGAAGTTCCCCGTCTTCATCTATTTTTTGTCATAAAAAGCAACAAAACTGTCACATTTGGTAACAGCGCGTGAAACGCCCTTTGACTTCAGTATGTTAAGAGAGCCTCGTTGTTCGGGTGGGTGTCAGGGTCGTCTTTACATCTACGGCTAATGGCTTATTGAAGCCCAGTTTTGTGAGAGCCGTCTTATCGGCGGAATACATGAGTTTATAATGCCCCCAGTTGAAGTTGATACTGAGATGAACCCCCTTCCAACCTCTCGCGGAATACCTCTGAGACATGGCGATTTTCAAACCCTATGCGACGCGTTAGATTATGCCGCGACCGGTGAGACGGGATTCAACTATTTCGATGGGAAAGCCCGATTAAAGTCTAAGTTGTCCTATGCAGATTTGCATTCGCAAGCCAAAGAAATGGCGAAGCGTTTGGTGCCTTTTGCAGAAAAAAATGCGCGTATAGGGATTGCAGCCGTTTCAACACCGGAATTCGCCGTCATGTTCTTCGCCTGCCAATATGCGGGCCTCGTCGCTGCGCCCGTACCTCTGCCGGTGACATTGGGCGGACGGTCGTCTTACGAGCGCCAACTTCAACGTATGGCAGATACTGGCGATTTTCATGCCTTGTTCTGCCCGGAATCCATGGAGCCAATCATGCGCTCTGCGCTGAATGATCAAGCTATTCCGGTCATGACGTTTGAAAGTTTAAATGACCTGCCGCAGGGCGATACGCTTCGTCCCTATGGCAAAGATGATTTGTGCTATATTCAGTATTCCTCAGGGTCTTCATCGTCGCCTAAAGGTATTATCGGGACGCAGGCCTCCGTCTGTGCAAACTGCTTCGGTATTACCAAACACGGCATGCAAATCACAGAATCGGACCGCGTGACCAGCTGGCTACCGCTTTACCATGACATGGGCCTGATTGGATGTATGCTTGCGCCTGTTGTTAGCCAGCTGACAGTTGATTTCATCGATCCGCAAGATTTTACACGTCGTCCCATCACTTGGCTTCAGTTGATATCGGACCACAAAAGTACGCTCTCTTATTCACCCACCTTTGGCTATGAGCTTTGTGTTCGGCGTTGGCGCAATGACCGAGACTTGGATCTGTCAAGCTGGCGCGTTGCCGGTATTGGCGGTGACATGGTGCGGCCAGAGCCCTTGACCGATTTCGAGAATTTGTTTGGCGAAATGGGATTTGGCAAGGGCACATTCACACCGTCATATGGTCTGGCAGAGACGACATTGGCCGCAACATTCGCCCCGCTGGGGCAAGGGCTCCTCAAACATACAATTGATATGGCCCGTTACACGCGCACATCGGAAGCCATTGAAGCCTCAGATTTGACGCGGGAAGAAGACCGCCGAACTTTCGTGGCCTGTGGCAAGGTTTTGCCGGAGCATGAAATCGAAATTCGAGATTTTGACAATAATATTCTTGGTCAAAAGCAAGTTGGGCGTGTGTGCTTGCGCGGACCGTCGGTGTCTCCCGGTTATTTCCGGAATACCCAAGCGACGGAAGCCTCCTTCTTTAAAGATGGTTGGCTGGACACCGGGGACGCTGGATATTGGTTGGAAGATCAATTGGTTGTCACTGGCCGGTTCAAGGACCTCATTCTTTGGCATGGTCGAAATATCTGGCCACAAGATATTGAATGGGCCGCACAAGCGGCTGCGCCGCACCGCTGCGGGCGCGCTTGCGCTTTTGCCGTTGGCGGCGCTGGTGATGAAAAAGACATCATGTTGTTGCTGGAATGCCGCACGCGAGACCCAAAGCTTCTGGAAGAAATCTTCACGGCTGTGACCGCCGCCATTCGCCTCGAAGTCGGGGTGCCTGTGCGGTTGATGCTGGTTCCTAAGTCAACAATGATTATTACCAGCTCCGGCAAATTATCTCGCGCGCGCGTGAAAGCGAAATTCCTCGATGGTGGAATCATTGACCTTCAGTCCGATGAGCCGCTGAAGGTTGTGCCTAATTCAGGCGAAGCTGGCTGACACATATCTGGACGCGCCCTGTCGCGTTTGGTATCGCCCCTCAACTTTCTTGATGGGACGAATCCATGAGTGCACCAACAGATTCCGAGATTTACGACAAAATTTGTGAGCTTCTAAAGCCTTACAACCCAAAGAACCTGCCGATTGAGCGGTCCTCGGGGATTATGTCTGATTTGGAAGTCGACTCCGTTGCCGTATTTGATTTCATTATGGAGCTGGAAGATCACTATGACATTTCCATACCGATGGAGATGGTGTCCGATATTAAAACTGTCGGAGAATTAGTCACAGCTGTAAAAGGTTTGACGGCTTAAGCTGCCGAGCTAGAGAGACTTCATGACAAAATTATTCGACAAATATGCCCCGCTACAAGCGCGTGTGGACATGATGATGAAGATTGGCGCGGATGCGCTGGGCGTTAAATTCGACGATATTCTCTCTGCGACACGGGGCCGGATTGGCACCCAAGAAATTTTATTGGCGGGAACGAATAATTACTTGGGCCTGACCTTTGACGAAGATTGCCGGGCCGCAGCCAAAAAGGCCGTAGATGACCACGGTACGGGCACCACGGGGTCACGCGTCGCCAATGGGACCTATGCAGAGCATACGGATTTAGAGGCCGCCATGGCTGAACATTTCAACATGCCGTCCTGCATTGTCTTTACGACGGGCTACCAAACCAACCTCGCGGCCATTTCCGGGCTCGCGGGCGATAAAGACGTTATCTTTATGGATGCAGATGCACATGCTTGCATCATTGACGGCTCGCGCCTGACAAATGCGTCGACGATCCGGTTCCGTCACAATAATCCCGAAGATTTGGATAAGCGCCTGCGCCGCCAAGGCGAGATTGAGGGCGGGAACGCGCTCGTCGTGATTGAAGGCATGTATTCCATGTTTGGCGACATCGCACCCGTCGATGAATTCCTCGACGTGACCCATCGTCATGGCGGCTATCTCTTCATTGACGAAGCGCATAGCTACGGCGTGTTTGGCCCGACGGGATGCGGCATTGCCGAAGAGCAGGGCGTGTTAGATCAGGTCGACTTCATCTCCGGTACATTCTCTAAATCCCTCGCATCCGTTGGCGGTTTTTGCGCGTCGAAACACCCTGAATTTGAAATTACCCGCAAAGTTATGCGCCCCTATATGTTCACGGCCTCGGCTACGCCTGCGAATATTTGCGCGGCGCGCGTTGCGGTCGATAAAATAAAGGCTGGCGGACATTTACGCGATAATCTTAAAGCACGGGCTCAGCAGCTTCATGCAGGACTAAAAGCGCTTGAGTTCGATCTCTGTGCGGACCCTAGTCCCGTCATCGCCGTCCGCCGTCCGAATGAAGGTGTGGCCGCAATGGAATGGAATTGGCTCATGGAAAACGGAGTTTATGTGAACCTCGCGGTTCCACCGGGAACGCCGCAAAGCTCCAGCCTGCTGCGCATTTCCCTTTCGGCTGCTCATACAGAAGCCGATGTGAAAACTATCATTGATGCATTTTCGCGGATGAAAGCCAGCCAAGCCGAGATTATGACGGGCATGATGAGCAAGCTTCAGGCGGCTGAATAGGCGGTTTCCGAGGCGTTCTATTTCAACGCGCCTTGTCGCCAGATTTTCCAGAATAGTACCGGAGAGTTTAGGACAGGGTGTTTGCGTTGGGCCGGGGTCGGGTTGAGCTTTACGCCCGAATGATTTTCAATTTTGCGCGCAATATAATCAATCCCGCCGTCAAATGTGGCCGCGCCGAGTAGAACTCTGATTGCAGCTGCGGGTTTTCCCAAAATACGCCGAAACAACCAGCGGCGTTTTGTGCCGGATTTTCCGGCTGTGGGGAGGGTGAATACGCCATCCGAATTTGGCGCGCCGTAGAGCCCTGCCGTTATCGCGTCATAGCGATCTTGATACCGCGCCACGATTTCTTCGCTGCGTCCAGTGGAGCTTTCAGGGCGAAGTTCTGTGCGGTAGCTTTCATAAAAGCCGCGTCCCCAAAGTTCAGCCGCCGTTGCGGATCCGTTTAAAAGGGGAGCCGTTGCGCCCGCCATTGTCTCGACGGCGACCACGCGGGCCGCCCAAACGCGCCCTAAAACCGTTTCATTTTTCGCCCACAGAACAGCGCAAGGTTGGGAGAACCGACCCCAGACTTGGCTGAGGAAGGCGCGGGCGCTGCAGCGTTTTTCAAATTCAGACAGGCTTAGAATACTATATTTGCAGGTTGAAATCCTGCCGTCGCTCGCGGTGTGTTCGACGTAGTAGACAGCCGGCGGGATAAAGCGATTGATGAGCGCGCGCAGGCCCGTTCCATGCGTTTTGCGGTAGCTGTCCACGAGCACGTAAAAGTCCAGCATCTTGTCTGAATTATCAAGCTCGCGCAGGGAGCTGCCGTAATAGACCATGGCTTGCACCCGGTCGTTATGGCGGGCGCGAATAAGGTTCATGACTTCGGTCACCCGGGCGGGTGGGTCCAAGGTCTCTGTCTTAATAATGTCGAATACAGACTTCATGTCAGGTTAGGAATGTCACAGGACGGGTTGCGCGAACAGTAAACTTACCTGACGGAATTGAAAGAAACTCGCCGTCCAGTACAATATCCCCGTCATATTCATAGGCCAGTTCCGTGACGCGTTTGGAGTGCATTCCGTCCGGGCTCCTGTCTTTTGATTTCATGCCCATCCAGATCTGCAGAACATTTCGTCCCAGGCCGCGATAACTGCCGTCTACCCATGTGACGCGCAGGGGTCCGTGTCCATCACCCCAGAACGGGTCCAGCTTCATAATGAGGCTTGGCAGTGTGGTGACGACGGTGCCTAAATGCGGGCCGTCATAAAGGCCTTTCATGTGGATGGGGGTAATTTGCATCAGGCTGTCATCATTGCCGCGCACGCCCTTTAGGATGCCGCCTAAAACAGCGGCCGAGCCGCCAATCCCTTTTCTGTGCAATTCGCCTGTGGTGTAACGCGTGATCTGGGGAATAGCGCCGGTCGAGAAAAGGAAGCCAGCATAGCGCGGACCATCGCTATCAACGACATTTAATAAAGGCATATCAAGGGACTCCATTGGGCCCGCCAGTGCAGATTTTACAGAGCGAGCGCCTGCCGATTTCAATCCAATATTTTTGGCGACCTGATTGGTCATCCCCCCGGGGACGATAGAAAAAGCCGGAAACGTTTCAAACCTGTCCGCTTGATATAGGAACGCGGATATCACGCCCTGTACCGTGCCGTCACCGCCTTCAATCACGACATGATCAACGCCGTCTTTCGCTGCTTGCGACACAGCAGAGGGTAGGGCGTCAAAGGGGTCCAGATGGAAACACTTAACGTCCATTTCAGCTGCCAGAGGCCCTAAAACGGACCCTTTGCGCGCAACCCGCTCTGACAACAAATTGACAATGAAAAGACGGGTCACAGGCCCTAGCCTAAAGCGTTTCTGTGCGTAAAAGCATAAAGGCGCCGCCGAGGCCAAAAACTAGCAGGGGCAATGCAATTGCCGGCCAGACCGCAACCCCGCCTGAGGCTGCAAATGTCGCCATAGCTCCGTCAAAAATCAGGAATACGAACGCCATAGTAATACCTAAAATCAATGTCTTATTGCCCGTATCTTCACGTCCTGTTCGTTGCATCAGGGCGGCACAAACAATCAATAATAAGAAAGCGGCAATCGGACGCGTGATGCGATGTGCATGCCAGAATTTATAGGCAAAGCTCGGCTTTGATCCGCTGTTGCCACGTTTTGAAAAAACCCGCATTTCCGCGAGAGAAAGGTCTCGAGGTTCGGCGGCCAACCTTGCAATTGATGTCGGGGTTTGCTGCGTTTCCCAAATTTGGCCGTCCGGAAGCGGGTCGAGTTTTCGAGTTTCCCCATCCGCGCCTTTGACCTCCAATTGTTCAACGCCCGTAAGTTTCCAGTTTGGACCTTGGTAAACGGCGCGTTGGACATGCCAAATTTGATCAACATTTCCGTTTTCATCCCGGAAGAAAAATTTCATGTCATTGATCGTATCGAATCCGCCGCGGTCCGTGGCGCGAATAATCCGGCCTCTGTCTTCGAGCCACAGTGGATTATCCGCCGTTATATTTTTGACCTTATATTCGCCAATCCCCCAAGTTTGGAGGGAGCGAACCGCCGGAGCCATCGCAATGTCTACGAAGAGGATAGATACGAGCGACGCCCCGATGACTGCGGGCGTGAGGAGCAAAACCTGTTTGGTCGCGGAAATCCCAAAGCCCAGAAAGGCAACCAGCTCATGATTGCGAATGAGCTTAACGAAAACCATCAATATGGCCACCACGAGGGTAAATACAAAAATACGGTCAAAAATAACCGGTGCTCTTAAGAACATATAGCGGAACGTATCTGAAAATCCGCCGCCGCTTTTGACGATGTCGCTGCCATTCGCGAGGCTGTCCAGCAGGCCAATGAGTGCTAAAAAGCCGAAGACCAGCGTCAGCCAGGTGAAGATAAATGTTTTGGTGATATAGGCCGCGAGTTTAAACATCGCGGTTCCTCGGTTTGCGCCCAATCAAAGACTGAAATCCGGTCAGAATTTCGCCTTTGATATGCCCCACCCAATGGGAAAACGAGGTGAGGGGCGGTTGCCCCATTTTATAGGCACTTTTCCAGAACAAAACGAAAGCAAAGACGGCAACGGCGGCGATGATTCCCCAAATGCCGAGCCAGGGCGGTATTTTCCCGGCCGCCCCAAGGGATTGGGCAAATTCCAGCGCTTTTTGGAGGGAGACTAAAAACACCACACCCACAAAAATTCCGGCGGAGGACGGATTTCGTCCGTAATTCAGGCCAAACGGCACCGCAATGAAGGGGAGAAGCAGGAGTAGGGCCGCTTTAGACAGGCGCAAATGTAGCATGGCGTTATTCGTGTTTTGGTCCACATTCTCTTTTTCTGTTCCGTTGCGGTTGGCAAAAAGCTCAAGCGATGTCATCTCTCGCTCATCGTCGCCGCGGGTGCGATATTCTTCCAATGTTGCGGGGCGGGAAATGGCTGTGCTATCAGCGGAAACCTGTCCGGAGAGGGTACCTTCCATGATTGGAAAGGCCTGACCTTTTGCAAGATTTAGGATGGGT
Organism: uncultured Caulobacterales bacterium; assembly: GCA_937927825.1. GTDB lineage: Bacteria > Pseudomonadota > Alphaproteobacteria > Caulobacterales > Maricaulaceae > Litorimonas. Next base: position 15,462 of record CALFWV010000046.1, read on the forward strand.
GAACCGTCAACGACTTTAATCTCGCCAATCCCAGCTGTTGTGATCCTATAGCCTTCGGCGTTGTCGTTTTCATTCACCACTTCATAAATGAAAATCGGTCCAATTTCGCCGTCTTTACCGTCGGTTCCGGCGAAGAATGTTCGGGGGCCGACCTCCGTAAACGTGCCCTCGCGCAAGGCCGCGGTGAAGCTTTGCTGTTTAACGGTATCGAATGTTTGCCGATATTTGTAAC
>CALFWV010000047.1 GCA_937927825.1 uncultured Caulobacterales bacterium
TAGGGCTTGGTTGATGTGATGCACCACTGTGATGTTTTCGACATCATAAAGGCTTTCACCTTCGAGCATCCCGCGTTCGCGTAAGATAGTTTCGATCTGCTCTGTACCGACCTCATTAAAGGTCGCAGTGCGCGCTTTTTCGTCAACGTCGTAACCTTCCGGCGCGATATCCGGGATGAGTGCATCTACAGTGCGGTAAAGGTCGGATTTGTCATCCGTTGGGCCGGAAATCACGAGCGGTGTCCGCGCTTCATCAATCAGGATGGAGTCGATTTCATCGATAATCGCATAGGCATGACCGCGCTGACCCATTTCTTCGACAGAATATTTCATATTGTCGCGGAGATAATCAAACCCGAACTCATTATTTGTGCCGTAAGTGATATCGCAATCATAGGCCGCTTTGCGCTCTGCGCGATACGGGTCGTGATTATTGATACATCCAACAGTCATGCCGAGGAAGTTATATATCTGTCCCATCCACTCGCTATCACGTGTCGCGAGGTAATCGTTCACTGTGACAAGGTGAACGCCTTTTCCGTTCAGCGCATTCAAATAAGCCGCGAGCGTTGAAACCAAGGTTTTACCCTCGCCCGTTCGCATTTCCGCAATTTCGCCGCGGTGCAATGTGATGCCGCCAATAAGTTGAACATCATAATGACGTTGACCCAAAGTTCGCTTCGCGGCTTCGCGCACAGTTGCGAAAGCTTCGGGCAGAAGGTCGTCCAAAGTCTCGCCCGTTTGGAGGCGCTCGCGAAAGAGTTCCGTTTGTGCACGCAAAGCGTCATCTGTCATCACTTCAAACTTCGGCTCCAGCCCGTTGATTTTTTCCACAAGAGGGCGAAGTTTTTTGAGCGTACGGTCATTTTCCGTGCCGAAAATCTTCTTGGCGATGCCGAGCATGAGACGTCCTGAAGGCTGCTGGCGGGCCATAACTTGCAGGCCGCGCTTTGGTTTCAGTCGACTTAAGTATGGCACCGCGCTAAGTCAACGTGCAGGCACTGTATGGTGATGTTGAAATTGGGTCCGTCAATCAAAATAACACGGGCACAAGGCCGAGGCAGACAGGGAGAAAAATCGCCATGAAAACCCTTATCCTGATCGGTCTGTCCGCCGCCTGTCTTGTCAGTTGTACGCCAGCCGCCACAGAAAATCGCCCCGCCTTGGAAAACGTCACCCGCGCCGACGGCGATACCGTCGTTGCGCGCGTCAGCGGAACCACCCTTTTTGCGTCCGATGTCGATTTGGCTGCGCAAGAACAGGGCTTTGTTGACGAAGGGATTAGCTTGCCGATAACGGATGCGCGCTACCGTCAAGTTTTGGATGAGCTGATTGACCAACGCTTGCTGGCTTTAGACGCAGAAAACCAAGGGCTGAACACGGACCGAGAGGCAAAAATCCGCCTGGCCGCGGCACGTGAACGCATCCTAGGCAATATACGCGTTGAACGGCACTTGCGCGAGACCGTCAATGAGGCCTCCATCCGCCGCATGTATGAAGAACAAGCCAAATTGGCCGCACGCGGCGACGAAGTCCGCGCGCGTCATATCTTAGTTGAAGAAAAAGCCAAGGCAGATGAATTGCTGAAGAAATTGGACGCCGGAGAAGACTTTGGCGCACTCGCCATTACGCATTCGATAGATGAGGGGAGTTCGGATCGCGGCGGAGATTTGGGCTATTTCACGCAAGATATGTTGGACGACCGCTTCACCCAGCCTGTTTTTAATGCCGGGAAAGGGGAGCGGATCGGTCCCATCAAATCTGAATTTGGGTGGCATATCGCAGAAGTTTTGGACAGACGCCCGGCACCGCAACCGAGCTTTGAAACGCTCCGACCAAAAATCGCAAATTTCATGACCTTTGACGCCATACAAGATTTATTAAAAGATTTGCGCGAGGGGGCCGAGGTTGAAATTTTGACTGAAGGTCAAACATCGCCCAATTCTGAACCCGAAACACCTCAAGACGAGACGTCTGAATCCGCGTCACCTGAACCCGAAGCAGCCGAAAATGAGTGATATGAACATCAGCCCCTTTGCCCCTGCGCATTTTCCGAAACTCCCACCCTTGGCGGGCTTTGAAATGGCGACTGCCGAAGCGGGCGTGAAGTATAAGGGCCGTACGGATTTATGGGTTTTGCGCGGACAGGCCGGAACCCAAATCGCGGGCGTCTTTACAAAAAACGCCTGTCCCGGCGCGCCGGTCGATTGGTCCCGCAAGGCGCTCACCGCAGAAACAAGTGGACCACGCCTCATCATTGTAAACTCAGGTACGGCGAATGTTTTTGCCGGACAGGCAGGCCGCGACGCTGTTGTCGAGACGGCCAAAGGCGCAGCCCATCATTTCAATGCGGATGCAAGGGCTATCCAACTCGCCTCAACCGGAGTGATTGGCGTCGCGCTAGAGGCCTCAAAACTTATTGACCAATTTCCAAAAATGAAATTGACAGCGAACGATTGGGAAGCTGCCGCGCGGGCCATCATGACCACCGACACCCACCCCAAAGGCGCGACAGCCACGGCAAAAATTGGGGACACCACCGTCACGATAAATGGCATCGCCAAGGGCTCCGGAATGATTGCACCCGATATGGCGACAATGTTGGCCTATGTCGCGACCGATGCAAAACTCCCGCAGGCTGTTTTACAACAGTTGTTGGACGAGCAAGTCGGACCTACGTTCAATTCCATCACCGTCGACAGCGACACCTCTACATCAGACACATTGCTGCTCATGGCGAGCGGCGCGGCTGAACATGTTGAAATCGATCACGCCCACACACCAATGTTGGCGAGTTTCAAAAAGGCCCTTCACGAGGTTCTGTTCGACCTCTCGCAGCAAATCGTCAAAGACGGCGAAGGCATTTCCAAATTTGTCACCATTACAGTTACAGGCGCGGTGTCAAATGACTCCGCTCACCGCATCGGGATGAGCGTTGCCAATTCGCCGCTCGTCAAAACGGCCATCGCCGGCGAAGATGCAAATTGGGGCCGCATTGTTATGGCCGTAGGAAAAGCGGGAGAGCCTGCGGATCGCGACACGCTCTCCATCTGGATAGGACCGCATGTTTTGGCCGAGGGCGGACAACCGGCAGCCAGTTACACAGAAGACCTGGGCGCGGCCTATATGAAAAATGCGGAGATTAAGATACGTCTGGACCTTGGCCTCGGCGACGGTGCGGCCACTGTCTATACTTGCGATCTGACCCACAGCTATATTGATATCAATGCCGACTACAGATCCTAAAACTCTCCTCGTCGCCGCTTGCGCCCTGATTGACGCGGACGGCCGCGTTCTGATGGCGCAGCGACCCGCAGGCAAAGACCATGCCGGAAAATGGGAATTCCCCGGCGGGAAAGTCGAGGCCAATGAAACCCCTGCACAGGCCGTACGCCGCGAGTTTTTCGAGGAATTAAATGTCGAGCCCTGCGAGAGCTGCCTCCAGCCGTTTTCTTTTGCCAGCTTCGCCTATCCCGATTTTCACCTCTTGATGCCGTTGTTTCTTTGCCGCCAGTGGGATGGATTTGTACGGGCGAAAGAAGGCCAAGCCACAAAATGGATTTGGCCCGATAAAATCTTAGACCTCGACCTCGTCCCTGCAGATGTTGATTTAGCCCGTGAGCTTCGGGATCGCCTGCCGCGCGGAAAACGGTTCGTCACGCCTTAAGTTTTTATTTTGAACAGCGGAGCATTGGCAGATACCTGCGCGCCAACCTCTGCAAAAATCTCTTCAACCTTCCCTGACACATCTGCCAAAATATCATGCTGCATTTTCATGGCCTCGACGACAGCGAGCCTGGAGCCGACGTTGACAACATCGTCTTTGGCCACAAATATTTCAATTAAAGCCCCATGTAGCGGGGCGATAATATCGCCTTGCCCTGCTAAGGTTTCGCGGACGGCGGGAATGGCGAGTGAATTTGTGAGTTGGTAATTTGCGGCCCCAATCTGCAGATGGATAATCGCCGCTTCGGGTACAAGCCAGCTCAGGGTTTTGCGGCCTGATGTCAGAGCATATTGAGCCTGCCCATCAGTCCAGTTTTCAACACGCATCTCAATGTCTGACCCCCCGCAATTCGCAACAAATAGTTTTGACTCCACGGTTCTTATCTCAACCCGTTTACCGTCATATTCAAAAGGCTGAGACACTGGATGCGCGCTGCACCAACCCATGATTTCTGGGGGTATATTAACTGCCGCCCTCTCGCGCGCCGAGAGATATTGAGTAAGCGCGGCTAAGGCTGCGACTTCGTCAGTAAGCGGGGGCGCGGCCAGCCTATCAGGTCCAAAATTCTCAGCAATAAAGGCGGTTGTCGCGCGCCCGGATATAAAGTCCTCTACGCTTAAAGCTTCAATTAAAAACTGCCTATTGGTCGGCACGCCAAACAGGACTGTCGTCTCCAACGCTTGTACTAATCTCCGCCGCGCCGTCTCGCGGTCCGGGCCGGATGCGATGATCTTGGCAATCATCGGATCGTAAAAAGGGGAAACCTCTGACCCGGTCTCTACGCCGCTATCAAACCGCACGCCTTCAGGTCGCGATAGGTAATCGACGCGACCTGTCGCGGGTAAAAAGCCTTGCGACGGGTTCTCCGCATAAAGGCGCGCTTCAATCGCATGGCCGGAGAGTTCAATGTCCTCTTGCGTCAGTCCGAGGGAACCGCCTTGAGCGACGCGAATTTGCATCGCGACCAAATCCAATCCGGTCACAATTTCGGTGACGGGATGCTCGACTTGTAGGCGCGTATTCATCTCCAGAAAGAAAAACGCGCCGCTCTCATCCAATAGAAACTCAACCGTCCCGGCCCCGACATAATTCACGGACCGCGCCGCTTGGACAGCCGCCTCGCCCATACGCGCCCGAAGCTCCGGCGTCATCACGGGACAGGGCGCTTCTTCCAAAACTTTCTGGTGACGCCGCTGCACGGAACAATCACGTTCGCCCAGATGGATGATTTTGCCGTGGCTATCCCCGAAGACCTGAATTTCAACGTGACGGGGACGGATAACCGCGCGTTCCAAAATCAATATGTCTGCTCCAAAGGCGGATATGGCTTCGGCGCGAGCGGCCGACAGGGCGGTGGGTAAATCGCTGGCACCTGAAACAAAACGCATGCCCCGACCGCCACCGCCGGCGGCCGCTTTCACCATCAATGGAAAGCCAATCGCTTTGGCTTCTTTCATGAGCGTTTTATCGTCCTGTGCCTCGCCTTGATACCCCGGCAAAACAGGAACGCCCGCCTCTATCATATGACGCTTGGCGGCGGCTTTGTCGCCCATGAGGGATATGGCGTCAGCAGACGGCCCGATAAAGGTTAAACCCGCCTCTGCGCAGCGCCGCGCGAAGTCTGCATTTTCAGACAAAAACCCATATCCCGGATGGATAGCTTCCGCGCCGCTGGTTTTTGCGGCAGCAATTATTGTCTCGATAAGGAGATAGCTTTCAGCCGCAGGCGAGCCGCCAATATGGATTGCGTCATCCGCTTGCTTTACATGCGGCGCGCCCCTGTCCGCGTCCGAATAAACAGCAACGGAGCGCTGGCCCAACGCTTTCAATGTGCGAATAATGCGACAGGCGATTTCACCGCGATTAGCAATCAGGACAGATTGAAAGCTCATAGTCTCGCCACTCCGAATGAGTTTGGCCGAAGTACGCGGGATTTCGCCTCCATCACGATGGGGAGCAAAAGCCCCAACAATTTTCGCGTATCGCGCGGGTCAATCACCCCGTCATCCAATAAATGTCCAGAGGTATAAAATGCGCCGGATTGACTATCAAAAATATCGGTCAAGATTTTGCGCTGCTTAGTCCGCCTCGAAGCATCCGGCGTAACGCCGGCACGCGCCGCCTGAGCATCTGCAACAATTTCCATAACAGTTGCCGCCTGTTCGCCGCCCATAACACCTGTCTTGGCATTCGGCCAGCTGAACACAAAATCAGGGTCATAACCCCGCCCGCACATACCGTAATTCCCCGCGCCGAAACTGGCGCCAATCATCAGCGTTATGCGGGGCACATCCGCATTGGTGACCGCCTGTATCATTTTCGCGCCATGTTTAATCATGCCCGCTTGTTCATAAGCTTTGCCGACCAAATATCCCGTCGTGTTTTGCAGAAAGAGAAGCGGCGTTCCGGCCTGATCCATCAGCTGAATAAATTGCGCCGCTTTCGTTGCGCCGTTTGGGTCAATCGGTCCGTTGTTGGAAATAATTCCCACAGGCTGACCAAAAATACACGCTTGTATGCAGACGGTCGACACGCCGTAATCTGGCTTGAAATCCGTGAAATCTGACCCGTCTATCAGGCGCGCTATCACCTCTCGCACATCATAAGGCTTTCGGTAATCGACGGATACGACCCCCGCAAGATCTTCTATCGGGAGCGCGGGCCTGGTGTAGGATTTTGGCGTTGATTTATCACCCCACCCCAACCGGGCAACGACGTCCCGCATGATTAGAACGGCCTCGCCGTCATTCTGCGCCAAATAATCAACCAAACCCGTTGTGGTAGCGTGCATCTCTGCGCCGCCCAGGTCTTCGGCCGTTGCAATTTCACCCGTCGCCGCTTTGAGCAAGGGCGGTCCCGCAAGATAAGCTTGCCCGCGTTTTTTCACCCCAACGACATAATCTGACAAGCCCGGCATATAGGCTCCGCCGGCAGTCGACGAACCGTGCAAAATTGCGAGCACGGGAATACCCGCCTTAGACAAGCGGGCTAAGTTTGCGAATAAGGTTCCGCCGTGAATAAAGCTTTCAACGGTGTAGTTTAACAAGTCCCCGCCCGCGCTTTCCACGAGATGGATAAAGGGCAGTTTCTGTTTCAACGCAATCTGCTGCATGCGCTCCAATCGCCACCCGCCCGCAGTTGTCAGGGATCCGGCTTTTATTCCGCTATCATCGACAACAACAGCGCATCGCGTTCCGGACACATAACCAATCCCGCCAATAATCGTGCCGCCCGGAATTGATTTTTCCGCATCCGGTGTATCGAGCAGATAGCCTGCCAAATTCCCGATTTCCAAAAACGGTAAGCCGGGATCTAATAAACGCGCGAGCCGTTCACGCGGCAAGAGCTGTCCACGTTTTTCAAACCGCGCTTTCTTCGAGGCGGACAGCGCGGGCGCTTTTGCATTTAACGCCGAGAGCTCATCAATCAACGCCAACATTTCTGTACGGTTTTCTTGAAATCGCGCAGAGGATATGATTGTTTTTGATTTAAATTCGGGGATCGCACACTCCTGAACGAGGTTTCAGTTTTTTTGAATAGCGTTCAGTTTATTCTTGGGTCAAGGTAATTGCGCAAGCTCCGCCTCTTGACGGCTGCGCTATATGCCAGCATCGCTGATAAAAACGTCTTCCTAATTGACTATCTCAGGAAAAAATATGACCGACACCGCCCATCCCGTCCCTAAAAGCTTTGCCGCCAAGGCCAATCTCTCGCCGACTGAATATCGCGAGACCTATGCCCGCTCAATCAAGGATCCGGAAGGGTTCTGGAGCGAGCAGGCAAAACGTCTGGATTGGATAACAGTCCCGACAAAAATCAAAGACGTCTCTTGGGACACAGAGGATTTGCATGTGCGGTGGTATGCAGACGGTGTTTTAAATGTGACGGAGAACTGCCTCGATCGTCATTTAGAGACACGCGGGGATAAACCGGCGATTATTTGGGAGGGCGATAGTCCAAGCGATTCTCTGACTTTGACCTATAAAGAGCTTCATCTTTATGTCTGCCGCTTTGCCAATGTTATGAAGGCGCGCGGCGTTAAAAAAGGCGACCGCGTCACGATATATATGCCGATGATACCGGAAGCGGCCTTTGCGATGTTGGCCTGCGCGCGAATTGGCGCGGTGCATTCGGTCGTCTTTGGCGGGTTCTCGCCCGACGCCTTGGCGGGACGCATTACGGATTGCGACAGTGATTTTGTGATTACGGCGGATGAAGGTCTGCGCGGGACAAAGCGAGTGCCGCTGAAAGTCAATTGCGACGCAGCCTGCGAAATTGCAGCAAAGGCAGGTAAAGCTGTCAAAACAGTTTTATGTGTGAAGCGCACAGGCGCGGAGATTGGGTGGGACAAAACGCGCGACGTTTGGCTGCATGAGGCGCTGGCGTCCGTCTCAGATGATTGCCCCGCAGAGCCCATGAATGCCGAAGACCCGCTCTTTATTCTTTACACCTCCGGCTCGACCGGAAAACCCAAAGGCGTACTCCACACCACGGGTGGCTATTTGGTCTGGGCGAGCCTGACACATGAGGCTGTTTTCGACTTGAAGGAAGACGATGTCTATTGGTGCAGCGCCGATGTCGGTTGGGTGACCGGCCATACCTATATCGTCTATGGCCCGCTCGCCAATGGGGCGACAACGGTGATGTTTGAAGGTGTTCCCACTTACCCGGATGCGTCTCGGTTTTGGCAAGTCTGCGACAAGCATCAGGTTACATTGTTTTATACCGCGCCAACAGCCATTCGCGCGCTGATGCGCGAAGGCGACGGACCTGTCGCATCCACATCACGCAAAAGCTTGCGCTTGCTTGGCACGGTTGGCGAGCCGATAAACCCCGAAGCTTGGGATTGGTATTTTAACGTGGTCGGCGAAACGCGCTGTCCCATTGTCGATACATGGTGGCAGACCGAAACCGGCGGCGCGATGATTGTGCCCTTGCCCGGGACAACGCCTATGAAACCGGGAAGCGCTAGCCTGCCCTTTTATGGCATTGAACCTGCGTTAGTGGATGCCGAAGGCCATGAATTGAGCGGGGCAACCGAAGGCAATTTGATTATTAAAAATAGCTGGCCCGGTCAGATGCGGACAGTTTACGGCGATCACAAACGTTTCGCGGAAACCTATTTCAGCGCCTATCCCGGCAATTATTTCACGGGCGATGGATGTCGCCGCGATGAAGACGGGTATTATTGGATTACCGGACGTGTTGACGACGTCATCAATGTGTCGGGTCACCGTATGGGCACGGCCGAAGTTGAAAGCGCATTGGTCGCGCACCCGGCGGTCGCGGAGGCGGCGGTCGTTGGCTATCCGCATGACATCAAGGGCCAGGTTATTTACGCCTATGTCACGACCATCCCGGGGAGTTCGGATGACGCTGATTTACGCGCCTCGCTCGTCAAACATGTCCGTCAGGAAATTGGCCCCATTGCGAGCCCGGATTTGATACAATTTGCACCGGGCCTGCCTAAAACACGGTCAGGGAAAATTATGCGCCGTATTTTGCGCAAAATTGCAGAGGATCGTTTTGATAATCTGGGCGACACCTCGACCCTGTCTGACCCCAGTGTCGTCAATGATTTAATTGCAAATCGAATGAATAAGGCCGGTTAAGTATGAAAAAACTGATCCTCGGACTTGTCCTGCTCGTCGCGCTCCTCATCGGATATCTCGCCTTCGCGCCCGTTCCGATAAATCCTTCCCCATGGGATGCGCCTGAAAACGCAGGCTTTGTCGGGGCCTTTGCTCCAAATACCAATTTGGCCAACTTAGACCGTATTTCCGTCGGAAAAAGCGTCGGGCCGGAAGATGCCGCGGTTTTAAACGGGATGATTTACGCAACCTCTCAAACAGGAGATATTACGCGGATTAACCCGAAGACAAAACAGGTTGAAATCGCGGCGAATACGGGCGGCGTTCCTTTAGGCATCGAAGTCTCAAACGGAGTCATATATATTGCCGACGCGCATAAAGGGCTCCTGTCCCTGACCGAAGAGGGAGACCTAAAAATCCTGAGCGATGAAGTGGACGGCACCCCAATCAGATATGCCGATGATTTAGACATCGCAGCGAATGGAATTATTTATTTTTCTGATGCCTCAACAAAGTTTGGAGCGGAAGACAACAGCACGACAATGGCCGCCTCTTTGTTGGAAATAATGGAGAGCAACGGCACGGGCCGCGTTCTCGCCTATGATCCCCGCACGCTCCAAACCCGCGTCATAGCAAAAGGCCTCGTCTTTCCAAACGGGGTCGCCATGCACCCTGACGGCAGTGTTTTGGTCAATGAAACAGGGCGGTATCGTGTGTTAAAAATCAATCCTGAAACAGGCCGCATGACCGATTGGATTACGAATCTTCCGGGGTTTCCCGACAATATAAATACGGGACCTGATGGAACATTTTTATTGGGGCTTATTTCTCCGCGGTCTGATTGGCTGGACGCTAATGCAGGCAAGCCGGGCGCGCGCAAACTCGCCATGCGCCTGCCGCCTGCGATGCGGCCCAAGGCTGAACATTACGGACATATCGTGCAGCTAAATGCCAATGGCGATGTGCTGCGCACCTTCCAAGACCCAGCGGGTGAATATCATGACACCACGGGCGCACTTGTTTATGACGGACAAATGTATGTGACGAGTCTGCATGAAACCGATTTGGCCCGGATGCCTTATCCGCCTTTGAAGCCATAACATGCGTCTGTCAAAGCGCATTGGGTTTGCCCTCATGGGTGCACTTCTTCTTTATGGTCTTTTTTTTGCCGTGCAGACCCTGCGCCCGCGCCAGCTCGCCCTCACCTTTCCGGTTGATGTGCAGCCGGGTGACGTCGTCCTTATGCGGTCACACACATGGCGGGCAGAAATTGTGCGTGTGATTGACGGCGTTTCTTACCGGGATGGGTTTAGTCATGTCGGCCTGGTTCATGCACGCCGCCCCGATGGCCATTGGGATATTGTGCATGCCGTTCCGGGCAAAGACGGAACCGTCCGACGAGAGGCTTGGCCCGATATTGCGCGGGGCGGCGGGATTAGTGAAGCCGTGATTTACCGCGCTTACATAACTCAAGACATACGCGAAAAACTCTTTGCCCTACAGGCGGATGCCGCGCGCCGCGCCGTGCCATTTGATGGCAGTTTTGACCACCACGACGCCAGTACATTTTACTGCACTGAACTTGTTACCACACTTTACAATCAAGCGGGTCATCCGATTGTCAGCGAAGCGGTTTTAGACAAACGCGCGATTTTTCCCGGTCATCTTGCAAGATCAATTCATTTACGCCGCGTCGGCACAACACGAGACTTACCGCGTACATAATTTATGCCTGCGAAGAAACTCACCGCTCAAGCCTTGAAACTCATGCCGCTCGGGGATGTTGAGGCGTCTCTTCGCATTCTCTCAAACAAAATGCTGGGCGATAGCCGCGCGGCGCGGGGGCCAAAACGGGCCTCGTCTCCATTTCGATCTTGTGTGGCCTGTATGCTTTCGGCGCAGTCTTTGGACAGCAATACGGCGGCCGCAACGAAAGCCTTATTTAAACTCGCACGCACTCCTAAAACGATGTTGAAACTCTCGGACGAGGAAATTTCTACGGCAATTAAACCCGCCGGGCTCTATAATATTAAGACGCGAAATATCCGTAAATTTTGCGAGCAACTTTTGGCCGACTATGACGGCGTTGTTCCCGAAACACGCGACGAGCTCCTTAAACTATATGGAATTGGCCGTAAATGCGCAGACCTGGTGGCGCATTTTGCGTTCGGCGAAAAACACATTGCCGTCGATACTCACATCCGGCGGGTTTGCCAGCGCAGCGGATTGGCGGCGGGGAAAACGGAGGCTCAGGTCGCAGCCTCCCTCAATGGGCGCGCGCCGGAATGGGCGAAACCAGAGGCGCATTTCTGGTTGCTGCAATTCGGCAAAACTATCTGTAAATCTCGCACACCCAATTGCGCCGGCTGTCCCATTCGGTCTCTCTGTAATTTCCCTGATAAACCAAAGTAAGATCAAGGGTTGCGGCCGAGCAAACATAAAGGAATAAAGCCTCATGCGAATATCATTCAAAATTATCCTTATGATACTTTCCCTCATTCCGCTCTTCTTTGCGGTGACGGG
>CALFWV010000048.1 GCA_937927825.1 uncultured Caulobacterales bacterium
GCAAACCCCGAAAGCCGTCCAGTGCCGCAAAATATTCGGGCTGAGAGGTTTTTATCTGTAATGAATTCGCTATAAACATACGGCGACGATGCAATATACACGCCACATTAGTGGTAATAACACGTCAAAGATACTTTTAAATATATTGATTAATTGTATCGATGTGCCCAGGCCGCCAAAACATGAGCCACATATTCTGCATCTGCCGGGTTTTTTAACAATAAATGATCCGCCCCGTCCAGACTTACAAAGCTCTTCGGATGTTTTGCTTTCACGTAAATATGGGACGCATTATCTATCCCCACAACGCGGTCTTGCGGGGAATGAAAAATCAAAAGACTTCGATTTAAATTACTGATTTCTTTGGCAATGTCATGGTTTTCAATATCGTCCAGAAACTGTTCTTTTATCACGAAAGGCCGGCCGCCCAACAAGACTTTCGCCTCGCCCTCTTCCTCAATTTCTTCGATTTGATCGGCAAATTGATGAACAATATGGGTCGTATCACAGGGGCTGCCAATAGTCGCCACAGCTTTGACTTCCGGAATTTCATCCGCGACCTTCAAAGCTGCCGTTCCGCCAAAACTATGACCAATAAGCACGCATGGCGGGCCATAATTTTCTGTCAAAAACTTGGCGGCACAGCGGATATCTTCACAGTTTGAGGTGAAATTCGTATCGGAAAAATTCCCGCCGCTCTCTCCCAATCCCGTGAAATCAAATCGCAACATTCCAAACCCGTCTTCAACCAGACTACGGGAAATCGTACGAATAGGTTTCAAGTCTTTGCCAATGGAAAACCCATGAGCGAAGAGCACCCATGATTTCACCTTTCCGTCGTCCGGACTGTCAATTTTTGCTGAAAGGACATCACCGAACGCGCCCTTAAAACTAACTTTCTGGCTTGGCATTATGGGCTCACTTTTCGGATAGAACGTCAGCGTACTGCATTAAAAGGCTTTGCGGAAGGCCTCAACGAAACGATCAATGTCACAAGTCTGTAAGTGGTTGATACCCGCAGCCGCCGCGCGGCCACCCCCCGTTTCAAACTGGAGGGCAAGCGTATCAGCACCGGACCGAGTCGAAATTGGCGCACGGATTGACACTAAAAACCCGCCTTCTTGTTCCGTCAAAATGGCGTGGGCACGATCCGGGTTTTCCTGCGCCAATTGATTCCCGAACATCCCTGAAATCCGGCGAGAGGCGGCAGCATCCGGCAGGACACGAATCTCACCTGAGCTGTCCGTTGTCAACGTTTTTGACCCCTCCGCCATTTTGAAATCATCCGCATAGCCTTGGTTGAGTTTTCCTATCACACCTGGCTTTTCCGAAAGGAATTCCATTGGCGTCGCAAATCCCGCCATCTCGCGGTATAAATCCGCAGGATGGAAATGAAGATCGGCTTCCGTTGCGCCGTACCCATTATAGTTGGCCATTTCCCCAAGGTTTTTCAAGGCTTCCAGCGGTAAATCATGCCCATGCGCGAGACGTTCGGCCATTGCCGGGAAATTATCTCCATAAGACGCAGCGACTGCCCAAGCCCGATGCGCACCGTTAAGATAATTATCAACCAAAACAGCCGTACAGATTTCGCCAGCTGTATTAATATGTGTTTCGAGCTGCGGGTGGTCCACACCCTCACCTGCATTATGGTGGTCGAAATAGAGGACTGCGGCGCCTTCATCTAAAATTCGTTTCAAATCTTTTTGATTCGACCGCAAAGAGATGTCCAGAACAGTGACACGGTCTCCGGTTTTCGCAGAAACGCGGTCCAGAAGATTGATGTCGCGTTTCCGCCCGGTTACCAATTGGGCCTCGCGCGGATCGCTCAGCCTTAGCTGCACCAGAGAAATAATCCCGTCTGCATCACCGTTGAAAACATCGTAATTCATGGTCGCGCCTCCGCAATAAGGTAGCCTGTTATCAGTCTGAGTGCCGTTAATCTCCCGCGCGGGCAAGGTCAATCCAAACCAAAAAACAGCTCTCAAAACAAAAATGGTTGCACCTGCCGTCCGCTTTGATATGGCGGTGCTGTTCTGCTGCGGGCGTGGTGGAATTGGTAGACACGCAAGACTTAAAATCTTGTTCCTGTATAGGAGTGCCGGTTCGATTCCGGCCGCCCGCACCAGAGCTTTTTCAGCAAGTTAGGCGGATGGTAAATCCGCAACCATCTGTTCAATGTCCTGTTTCACCTGTGCCAAGACAGCCTCATCCGTACCGCGCGCAACAAAATTTACACCGCGCAGATCTTCATTGAACCACGGATAACTGCCGATAGAAATTCCGTCATAAGCCCCTTCGATTTTCGCCAACCCGGCCGCCGCATCCCCCTCGCCCACATTGGAAACGCTCACAGTGATTTGAAAGACTTTTGCACCGCCCTCAATACGGTGGGTTATATCGGCAAGCATCCCGCGCATAATTTGCGGCACACCCGCCAGTGTAAAAACGTTGCGAGTTTGAAACCCGGGAGCTTGACTGACGGGGTTAGCAATCAAAGACGCGCCATCCGGAATACGGGCCATACGGCGGCGGGCGTCGTTTAGCTCATTATCTTCATAGCGTTTACGAAGTTCATTCAAGGCGTCTTCGCGCTCTGAAATGCCAAGATCAAACGCTGCAGCGATACAATCTGCCGTGATATCATCATGAGTCGGGCCAATGCCACCCGTGGTGAAAACATAATCAAACCGCTCGGAAAACGCCTTTACCGTGTCGCGAATAATATCCGCATTGTCAGATAAAATACGGGCCTCACCAATCTGCACGCCCAACGGGCCGAGGAATTTTGCGATCTCGGCTAAGTTCGTATCTTGCGTACGCCCAGAGAGGAGTTCATCCCCAATCAGAAGAACACCGGCTGTCACTCTTTTTCTATTCGTCATCTTCAGGTCGATAGAACGCAGTTTTTACGGTGGCAACCGCGTTAAACCCGTCCTATATCGCCCCCATGAATTATGTTGATGCAGCAGATGCGCCTGACCTCCGTGACGGCGCGATTAAAATCCACGGGTTGGAAGGCTTTGCCGGAATGCGCAAAGCGGGTCAGCTATCGGCGCGGTGCCTCGACATGTTGGCCCCAATGGTCAAACCGGGCGTCACAACGGCGGCGCTGGACCGGGCCGCAATGGAATTTATCCTTGATCACGGCGGGGTGCCCGCATGCCTCGGCTATCGGGGCTATCAGCATACAGTCTGCACCTCTATCAACCATGTCGTTTGTCACGGTATCCCAAATGATAAACCGCTCAAAGGCGGCGACATTGTCAATATAGATGTCACAGCGGTCGTCGACGGCTGGCACGGCGATACATCCCGCATGTATCCCGTCGGCGAAGTCAACCGACGTGCCGAACGCCTCACCCAAATCACCTATGATGCGTTGATGTTAGGCATTGCCGCCGTAAAGCCCGGCGCAACAACCGGCGATATCGGCCACGCGATCCAGAAATTCGCTGAAGGGGAGCGCTGCTCTATTGTCACAGATTTTTGCGGGCATGGCCTCGGTAAGCTGTTCCATGATAGTCCGAACATCCTCCATTATGGCCGACCGGGTGAAGGCGAAACCCTGCGCGAAGGCATGTTTTTTACAATTGAGCCTATGATAAATCTCGGACGCCCTGATGTAAAAATTCTGTCTGACGGGTGGACGGCTGTGACTCGCGATCGAAAACTCACGGCGCAATTCGAGCATTCCATCGGCGTCACCAAAGACGGCTGCGAAATCTTTACGACCTCGCCCGCCGGTCTGCACTATCCGCCTTATTCCTAGTCCAGCCAAACCCAAGCCGCATTATGCGGAACATCGCGACCGATTACGTCAGCGTTTTCGGGAGGGCGGCGCGACTGCGTTGCAAGAATATGAGCTGCTGGAGCTCTTCCTGTTCAATTCCATCCCGCGCCGTGACGTCAAACCCATCGCGAAAGACCTAATACGGACCTTTGGCAATCTCGGCGAGATTTGCGCGGCTCCGCTGCATCGCCTCACGGAGGTCAAAGGCATCGGTGAAAAAACGGCGCTGGATTTGCGGCTTCTCCACACCATTAGCGCCCACATGGCGCGCGAAAGCGTTTTGGGGCGTCCGGTCCTGTCCAGTTGGAATGCCTTGCTCGATTATTGCCGTACTGCGATGCAATTCGAGCCCGTCGAGCAATTCCGGATTTTATTCTTAGACCGCAAAAACCGTCTCATCGCCGACGAGGTCTTGGGCAAAGGTACTATCGACCGCGCCCCGGTCTATCCGCGTGAAATCGTAAAACGCGGTCTCGCTTTAGAGGCGTCCGCCATCATTCTGGCCCATAATCATCCCAGCGGCGACCCCACGCCCAGCCAATCGGATATCGATATGACCTTCAACGTCGTGGAAACCTGCAACGCGGTGGGAATTTCTGTCCACGACCATTTGGTCATAGGACGCGAAGAAATTGCGAGTTTCAAAATGTTAGGCCTTATGTGACTTGACCCCCGCTCCGTTTGTCTCTCTTGTGTCACAAAAGAGTGAGGGGAATTCTGATGACCGAAACACCGAAGAAAAGTTACAGGACCATCGTCCTATTATTGCTGACTGTTGTCTATGGGTTCAATTTTATTGATCGGCAAATCGTTGGTATCCTCGCGCCGTTTATTCAAGCAGACCTTGACCTAACGAACACTCAACTTGGCCTTCTTATCGGCCTCGCTTTTGCTGCGTTTTATACCATCATGGGCATCCCGTTAGCATTCCTGGCGGATAAAATGAATAGGGTTACATTATTATCCATCGCGCTCGCGACATGGAGCGGGTTTACAGCCCTCACCGGCTTCTCTCAAAACTTCCTCCACATTGCCCTCGCTCGTATTGGCGTCGGCGTTGGCGAGGCGGGTGGCAGCCCGCCATCACATTCCATGATTTCGGATTTTTACGGCAAAGAAGAACGGGCAAGCGCTTTGGGCATCTACTCCCTCGGTATCCCTTTCGGGATTATGGCAGCCTATTTTCTAACCGCCAGTCTCTTGGGGGCTGACCCAAATACAGTAAATTGGCGGCGTATTTTCATTATCCTTGGTATCACCGGTATAGCTCTGGCTTTTGTCGTTAAGCTCGTCATTCGCGAACCTAAACGCGGCGCTATGGAGACGAGTGCAAAACTACCGTCTGGATATATTTCTATACCCGACGCACTCTCGCAGGCGGACTTGCGTCCGCGTTTATTTTTGTTTGGTGGTCTCGCGATACTCGTCTTGGCGATGTGGCAAACAGGTGCGCAAAGCTGGGTGCGCATGGCGGCTGCTTTACCGTTCCTTTTAACAATACCTTTTGTAATTCACCTCGGAAACCTCTTGACGAAAGCCGTTATTTTGGCGGGCTTCGCCTTGATTTTGATTGTCGCCTGGTATGTCGGTCAGATGAACATTCTCGGTGTTGTCATTTTATTGCCGCTAATCTTGACCTTATTCCTGCTAAGCATCCAACCGGGCGTGCTGAAAATTGTGTCCATTAAATCATGGTGGTGGATGGCCTTGGGTATCGCATTTGCGAGTTTTGCCAGTTATGCCGTTTCAGGTTTTCAAACGAAATTCCTGCGGTTGCTTGATCCTGAGTTTAATTTCCGGACGATTATTATTTGGATCGGCATAATCAACGGAACATTCTATGTTGCCGGAACATATTTCGGCGCAAAGCTTGTAGATTGGCGTGCGAAAAAAGATATTCGAGCCTATGGGACTATCCCAGCTATATCCATTTTGATCGCTTTCCCTCTCGCATTACTGGCTTTCTGGTCGCCCTCCGTTGTCATGCATCTGGTCTTCGGCGCTGCACTTCAACTTTGTCTTGGCGTCTATTTGGGACCGAGTTTTGCAATTGCGCAGACGCTCGCTCCGATTAGCTTGCGCGCTATGTCCACGGCCTTGTTTTTCTTTGTATTAAATATGATTGCACTCGGCGGCGGCCCGACTTTTGCTGGGTATATGATAGATTTCTTTGGCAGCACAGGAAAAGGGGAACTGGAAGCGACGCGCTTTGCGATGTATGTGACTTTCTCCGCTTACGTCTTCGCCATCTTCTTCTATATGATGGTGCGCATCACTTTGCCAAAAGACTGGGCGGCGGCAGAAGCCAGCAATTCACAGGCCGGGACAGACATTCCGACATAGCAATCTTGACCTCTTACGCTGCCTGATGTCCAAGGCGGCGTTCCCAGCCAAGTGAGTCTTTCCCATGATTGAACGTTACGCCCGCCCCGAAATGACCGCGATTTGGTCCGCTGCGACAAAATACCGGATTTGGTTTGAGATAGAGGCCCATGGCTGTGACGCGCTGGCTGAACTCGGCGTTATTCCAAAATCTGCGGCCAAGAACATATGGGACCGCGGCGGATCTGCTGAATTTGATGTGGCTAAAATTGATGAGATTGAACGCGAAGTCAAACATGACGTCATCGCTTTCCTGACCCATCTTGCGAGCTTTATTGGCGAGGATGCCCGTTTTGTGCATCAGGGCTTCACCAGCTCCGACATTTTGGACACGACCCTTTCGGTCCAGATGGCCCGTGCGACTGACCTGCTGTTGATTGGCATGGACCGCGTTCTGACCGCTCTGGAGAAACGGGCTAAAGAACATAAGCACACCATCACAATCGGCCGCAGCCACGGAATTCACGCGGAACCCACGACATTTGGCGTCAAACTCGCCCGTTTCCACGCCGAAATGGCACGAGGTCGTAGAAGGTTGGTTCAAGCCCGTGAAGAAATCGCCGTCTGCGCAATTTCAGGGGCCATTGGCACATTTGCAAATATCGACCCGAGCGTCGAAGCCCATGTCGCAAAAGAAATGGGCCTCACGATTGAACCTGTTTCCAGCCAAGTCATTCCACGTGACCGTCACGCGGCTTATTTTGCAACGCTCGGCGTTATAGCCTCCTCAATTGAAAATATCGCGGTTGAAATCCGTCACTTGCAGCGCACAGAAGTCTTAGAAGCTGAAGAATTTTTCTCGAAAGGCCAAAAAGGCAGCTCGGCGATGCCGCATAAACGCAATCCGGTTTTAACGGAGAATCTTACAGGACTAGCCCGTCTGGTCCGCATGGCCGTCGTACCCGCCATGGAAAATGTGGCACTTTGGCATGAACGTGACATCTCGCACAGCTCTGTTGAACGCGGAATTGGTCCTGACTCGACAGTCCATCTCGATTTTGCACTCCACCGATTGGCAGGTGTAATTGAAAATCTGGTGGTTTATCCCGATAAAATGAAAGCGAATATGGATCGTCTCGGAGGTTTGCATAACTCCCAACGCTTCCTACTCGCTCTGACTCAAGCCGGAGAGCAGCGCGAAAGTGCCTATCGACTTGTCCAACGCAATGCGATGAAGGTGTGGGAACTGTTTCGTGTGAACGGCAATGCGGGCGACGGTGCATTCCTCAACCTGCTATTGAAAGATGACGAAGTCCGCGCCCTCTTGTCGGAACAGCAAATTCGAGACATGTTTGATGATGGGTATCACACTAAATTCGTTGATGTCATATTCGATCGCGTCTTTGGATAGCTTCCCATTTCGCAAATTAGGGTAAATTCTCGTTAAGAACTCTGACAAGCCGGTTAGGCTTTCTCCATAACGGCCTTAACTTTTGATAAATCGCCGGTTTATTCGCGGCACAGTTTCGCGTGACTGCAAGACGAGTGTATTTTTATAAAAAAATTTTTTATATGTTTTTCAACGCCTTAACACCAATGTTAACCGTTTTATAAACCATCCTAAACATAGCCCTAACGCGAAATTCGGAAGATGTTTACCAATGGTCGTTATGTCTTGGCTCACAACAAAAACTACTTTGTGACCTAGACAAAACCGAGACCAAGGATACAATATCATGAAACGTCTTTCTTCTATCTTCGCAGCCGCGCTTGTAACGACGGCTTTCGCAGCCCCGTCTTTCGCGGCATCTCCTGACATTTATGTCGTTAATTTCCGCAATGCGCAGGATACAAACTCCTCTCGCCTTGACGGTGAACTTTCAACAGCTCTCGCTATTGCCGGTGTCAATGCTGAGGAAGTCGTTATCGACACGTCAACGGCTGCCAAATGGGAAAAAGGCGCACATGACGCGTTTGATCGTGACATCGTCCCTGTATTCAATCAGTGGGTTGGCCTGCCAGGTTTCGCGGCTGTTGTTGACGCCAATTCGAAAAAAGTCATTGGCTGCGTGAACAGCGCCTTCTCTGCCAGCGAAATGGCTGAGAAAATCCGTCAGATGGCCTCCATCTCTCAAGGTGCCGCTTATATGAGCCGCGCGTCGGTCACGACAAAAACAACAAAATGCCCAACGGCCCACAATGTGGACCCAGCCGGCCTGTAATCGGCAAACGATTACTTTTGACGCCTAAGAAGCTCGAAACCTAAGTGGTTTCGGGCTTTTCTTATGCGTTCACCGCTTTGTGACTGCAGATTTCACATCAGGTTCACGCAAAGCTGTTAGAGATAGCCTCATGAAGAACTATTTGAAAATTGGATTTGCCGCGCTCGCCCTGGCTCTCGGGCTCGGCAGTGGTGTAAACGCCTATCAGGGCAGCACGCCAGACGTCTATGTCGTCATGTTTAGGGCTGACTATTGCGCTCCCTGCAAAATTGTCGAGCCAGCTTTAAGTGAAGCCCTGAACAGCTTGGCTGACCCGAGAATAGAATATGTCCATATTGATATTGGCGCGGGCAATGGCGAAAGTAACGCACATCTTGTTTTTGATCGCGGCCTGGTTGGGCAATATAACATGTGGCTAGGCGTTACCGGCTTCGCCGCCATTATTGACGGCGATACAAAGCAAACTCTAGGCTGTGTGAACATGACCTATGATGCCGGCGCGATGGCGATGCATATTCGCAATTTACAAACTGCCGCACAGCAGAATCAGGTCAGTTTTGACCTGACCTGCCCTCAGGCTAATCGTCCGGTCTAATTGCCGTAAACGGCTTCACGCGCGGCCTTTAACTCTGCCGCCATGCGGTCCCGGATAGCTTCGTCAGTGATTTGACAATTGGCAGCCGTCAAATCTTTGCGAAGTTTACGGAAAACATCATCGTCGCCCGCTTCTTCCATATCGGCCATGATGACTTCCAATGCGTATTTGTCGGCTTCAGCGTCTGATTTTCCCATGAGACCGGCCGCCCAGTGACCCAGCGCTTTGTTGCGTTTAGCTTCGGCCTTAAATTCCTGCGCCGCATCCAATACGAATTTGGTTTCTTGGGCGTTGGCACGTTCGTCGAATTGGCTCATTTTTTTTAGGTCCTAGTTAGGTTAGACTTGTTTCTCCACATGTTAAGTCTCCCCCCGCGCGGCTTCAAGCTGCAAAATCCTCAAAATCTAGGCCTGGCTGCATTGTGACAACGCCCTGTAGGGGGTATGGCAGCGCAGACGGGTACGAGGCTGACTCGCACTCAAGATTGACCCATTCGGGCCGGAGCTAATTATGAGCCGCCGCAAACAGATTTACGAAGGCAAAGCCAAGATCCTTTACGAAGGACCGGAACCGGGTACGCTCGTCCAATATTTTAAGGATGATGCGACGGCTTTTAATGCTCAAAAGAAAGCTATTCTCGACGGCAAAGGGGTATTGAACAATCGCATCAGCGAATTTGTCATGCTCCGACTGGGCGAAATTGGGATACCCACGCATTTCATCAAACGGTTGAACATGCGTGAACAGCTCATCAAAAAAGTGGAGATCATTCCGCTGGAAGTGATTTGTCGCAATGTAGCAGCCGGAACAATGGCGAAGCGACTCGGTATGGAGGAAGGCACCAAACTGCCCCGTGCGGTTGTTGAGTTCTGCCTGAAGCGGGACGATTTGGGCGATCCATTGGTGGCGGAAGAACATATTCACGCCTTCGGATGGGCAAGCCATTCTGAGGTGGAAGAAATGATCGCATCGACCTTGCGTATAAATGATTATCTCCAAGGCATGTTTGCCGGCATCGGTATCAAATTGATTGATTTTAAAATCGAATTTGGCCGCTTGGACGTGCAACTAGACAATGGCACGCTGGCACATCAGGTCATTTTGGCCGATGAAATCAGCCCAGACAGCTGCCGTCTTTGGGATCGCGAAACGGACCGAAAGATGGACAAGGACCGCTTCAGACGTGACCTCGGGGACGTTACCGAAGCCTATACTGAAGTTGCAACTCGCCTCGGCATCCTCAAGGAAGCCAATAATAAATCCGCACCGAATCTCTCGGTCGTGTCGAACGACGATTAAAGGATAATCAGATGAAAGCCCTCGTCTATGTCGGTCTCAAACCCGGCGTTTTGGATCCGCAAGGCCGAACAATTTCACGCTCCCTGAATGACCTCGGCTTTGATGAGGTTGAAAGCGCATTGCAGGGTAAAGTCATTGAGCTAAACTTAACCGGTACGGATGTCGAAGCCGCGGAAGCCCGCGTCAAAGAGATGTGCGAGAAACTGCTGGCAAATACTGTTATCGAGAATTACCGCATTGAAATGCGGATGGCAGATTAAGTCATGCAAACCGCCGTTATACGCTTTCCCGCCTCTAATTGTGATCGCGACGCTGCGGTGGCTTTAGAAAAAGTCACGGGGCGCAAGCCTCTCATCGTTTGGCATCGGGAGACCGAATTGCCCGCTGGCGTTGGTTTTGTGGTTATGCCGGGCGGGTTTTCCTATGGGGATTACTTGCGAAGCGGTGCCATCGCGGCGCGTTCCCCCATCGTTCAAGACATCAAGGCCAAATCCGAGCGCGGTCTCGCCGTCGCGGGGTTTTGTAACGGTTTCCAAATCCTGACAGAGGCCGGCATGTTACCCGGCGCTTTAATGCGGAACACAAATTTGAAATTTGTTTGCCGCCCGGAACGGCTAAAGGTCGAGACCGCTGACTCACGTTTCACAAAAACTTACACGGCTAAGTCTGAAGTCACTTTCCCGGTCGCCCACCATGATGGAAATTACTTCGCCGATAAAGACACCCTCGCTCGCGTTGAAAAAGGTGGGCAAGTCCTTTTCCGATACCTAAATAATCCAAATGGATCACTAAACGACATCGCTGGCATCGTAAATGAAGCGGGCAATGTATTTGGTATGATGCCACATCCAGAACGCGCAATTGACCCAATGCACGGTGGTACAGACGGAATAAACCTATTCAAATCCATCTTGGAGACGATTTAAGATGGCTCGCAAGAAATCAGAAATGACACCTGAGATTATAGCCGAGCACGGCTTATCAGACAGCGAATATGAGATAATTCTCGATCGATTGGGCCGTGAGCCCAATTTGAATGAGCTCGGAATCTTCTCTGTCATGTGGTCAGAGCATTGCTCTTATAAATCATCGCGACGCCATCTGGCGAAATTCCTGACGACAGGTGACCGCGTTATCCAAGGCCCCGGCGAAAATGCAGGCGTTATCGACATTGACGATGGGGATGCCATTATTTTCAAAATGGAGAGTCACAACCACCCTTCCTATATTGAGCCATATCAAGGCGCGGCCACAGGTGTTGGCGGTATCATGCGCGACGTCTTTACGATGGGGGCACGTCCCATCGCGCTCATGAATGCACTTCGCTTTGGAGAGCCAACCCATTGGAAAACAAAGCAACTTGTTTCCGGCGTGGTTGCAGGCATTGGCGGCTATGGAAACTGCGTAGGCGTCCCAACCGTTGGCGGCGAAACGAATTTTCATAAAGGCTATAACGGAAACATCCTCGTTAATGCGATGTGCGTTGGCCTCGCCCGCGCCGATAATGTTTTTTATTCGGCGGCAAAAGGCGTTGGTAATCCGATTTTTTATGTCGGATCCAAAACAGGCAGAGACGGCATTCATGGCGCGACTATGGCATCGGCGGAATTCGATGATGACAGCGACGAAAAGCGCCCGACGGTTCAGGTTGGTGACCCGTTCACCGAAAAGCTGTTAATTGAAGCGTGTTTGGAGCTGATGGAAACAGACGCCATTATTGCCATCCAAGATATGGGCGCG
Source organism: uncultured Caulobacterales bacterium (assembly GCA_937927825.1). Classification (GTDB taxonomy): domain Bacteria; phylum Pseudomonadota; class Alphaproteobacteria; order Caulobacterales; family Maricaulaceae; genus Litorimonas. The sequence continues at coordinate 11,972 of CALFWV010000048.1, forward strand.
GCCGGCCTCACCTCCTCATCTATTGAGATGGCGGATAAGGGCGGCGTCGGGATTGAGCTAAACCTGGATAAGGTTCCCCAACGCGAACCGGACATGACAGCCTATGAAATGATGTTGTCGGAATCCCAAGAGCGGATGTTGATGGTTATCCAGCCGGGTAAAGAAAAATTGGCGTTTGACGTGTTTGAAAAGTGGGAGCTGGACGTCGCCCAAATCGGAAAGACAACCGACACAGGGCGCTTGGTCCTCAAACATAATCGTAAAAAGGTTTGTGACATCCCCATCGCGCCGCTTGCCGATGATGCCCCAAATTATGACCGCCCACATGTCAAACCCGAGCCCAGGCCGGTTTTGGACGCGGCAGACATTCACGAAACACAAGATTACAATGACGCGTTGCTTCGCATTATGACCTCACCCAATATCGCCTCCAAACGATGGATTTGGGAGCAATACGACCGCCATGTGATGTCAGATACCGTCGACAGCAGCCAAAGCGGCGGTGACGCCGCCATCGTCCGCATTCACGGCACGAATAAAGCTGTGGCAATTACGACAGACTGTACCCCACGATATGTTGAGGCGGACCCTTATGAAGGGGGGAAGCAGTGCGTGGCTGAAACATGGCGCAATCTGACGTGCGTCGGCGCCGACCCCATCGCGATAACAGACTGTTTGAATTTCGGTAATCCAGAGCGTCCTGAGATAATGGGCCAGTTTGTTGGCGCGATTGAGGGCATGAATGAAGCTTGTCACGCGTTTGATTATCCTGTCGTGTCCGGCAATGTCTCCCTCTACAATGAAACAAATGGTCAAGCCATTCCCCCGACCCCAGCGGTCGGCGGCGTTGGGCTTATTCCGGACCTCCATAAATTTGCAACGCTGAAAGGCGCGCAAACAGGCGACACACTGATTCTCATTGGCGACACGACAGGATGGCTGGGTGCATCGATATACTTAGCTGAGATTCTCTCACGGGAAGACGGTGCCCCGCCGCCGGTCAATCTATCCGTCGAGAAATTGAATGGAGATTACGTCCGTAAGCTTATACGTAATCGCCGCGTTAATGCGGTGCATGACCTGTCAGACGGCGGTCTCGCAGTTGCGGCTTGCGAAATGGCTTTCGGAAGCGGCGTAGGCATGGCTCTTTCAGCTCCTCCAAGTGGAAAACGACACGGCTGGCTTTTCGGAGAAGACCAAGCGCGATACTTGCTGGCCGTTGAAAAAAACTCCGTCAATCCTGTGATTTCGACAGCAAAAGCTAAAGGAATATCAGCAACCATTGTTGGCACCGTTGGCGGCAACCGTATCCAAGCAGCCGACGCCTTCGATGTCTCTTTGGATAAGCTGCTTGCAGCGAATGAAGCCTGGCTGCCAAATCTGATGGCAGGAGACGCTTAGAATGCCGATGGCAGGAGATGACATCGTCAATTTGATCAAAGCAGCACTGCCGGACGCCGTGGTCGAAATGACTGATCTGGCGGGCGACAATAATCACTGGAAAGCCGTGGTCACCAGCGCGGCATTCGTTGGTAAGTCAAGTATTGCGCAACATCAAATGGTCTATTCGGCCCTGAAAGGACGTATGGACGGTGCGAATGGCCAGTTACATGCATTGGCGCTTGAAACACAAACTCCTGCGCCTTGAACACACCAAGGGTTGAAACCTGCGTGTTCGTTCCCACCTCAATCTCGTATTAT
>CALFWV010000049.1 GCA_937927825.1 uncultured Caulobacterales bacterium
ATATTCTCACCCATTTTAAGATCACTGCCGCTGGCTTTAAGTTGGTCCGGATCAACACCCAGAAAGTTTCCGCTTACGTCATTTGTGTCTGTTGCGATTGTATAGTTTCGGCCGGTTAATGTTCCTGTGGCGGCATAAACGCCGTTAATTGCGCGTATCTCTCGTATATCTTCTTCGGTGAAGGGCATTGATGGTCGAGTTTGCGACGATCGGCCTCTGTTCCAATCCGGCCAAATTTGCATGGTTCGCGTGCTTATAGAGTTCAGACTTTCCTCGACCTGCTTTTTCGCGCCTTCACCCAAGGCTAGCATTGCATATACGGCGGCGACGCCAATGATAATGCCAAGCGAGGTCAAGAGAGAGCGGAGAGGGCGCTCTATTATAGAACTGGCCGCTAAGCCCAATGTCGACAGCGCGCTCATGCTGCGGCCTGCGCATTACGCTTGTCCGAGATGATACGCCCGTCCTTGAATTCAATCACGCGTTGGGCATATTCCGCGACTTCATGCTCATGCGTAATCACAATGATTGTGATGCCTTGCGAGTTTAAATCTTGCATTAGCGCCATAATGTCTGTCGACGTCTTACTGTCGAGGGCTCCTGTGGGCTCGTCAGCGAGCAGGACTTTAGGTGAGCCGGCAAGAGCACGTGCAATGGCAACGCGCTGTTGTTGCCCCCCAGAAAGTTCTGTTGGACGATGGTCCCCACGGTCACCCAATCCGACAAGGTCTAAGCAATGGGCAGCACGTTCTGCTGCGTCTTTCACCTTAGGCCTGCGGTAAAGGAGAGACAGCGCGACATTCTTTACAGCGGATTTTTTTGGCAAGAGTTGAAATTGCTGAAACACAAAACCAATTGTCGAGTTCCGAAATTCGGCAAGGCTTTTGCTTTTCATCTTGCCGACATTCTTTCCATTTATCATGACCTCGCCGGATGTGGGTTGGTCCAGAGCGCCCAGCATGTTCATAAGCGTAGATTTACCTGAGCCTGATGAGCCGATAATCGCGACGAATTCGCCTTCGCGGATATCGAGGTCCACTCCGTCTAAAGCCCTGACTTCTGACTGACCCATTTTGTATATTTTGGTCAGACCCCGGCAGGAAATGAGGGCAGGATTTGAAGAGGAAGGGGTCATTACCTATCCCGGACGCCCTCTGGGTGGTCCGCGTCTCGCTCCGCCGTCTCCACCGCCAATGGACGTGATGACCTCGTCACCTTCCGAGAGGCCGGAAATCACTTCGACAAAGGATCCGTCTGAAAGACCTAGGCCAACATCCACCAATTTCATTTTTGTGCCGGATTTTACCCAGAGTTGGGCATCACGTGTTTGCGCATTGGCTTGAAGCAACCGACGATAGTCTTGGTATTCTGTCGACGTCAGTTCCTTCTTGATGATGCCATCAAATATTTCTCGGAGTTGTTTCAAACGAGTTACTTTCCGCCACCCTTGCGTGGGGTCATTAATTTGCTCCCGCAAAGTCACGGTATCATCTGCCATCGTATTCAATATCGTATCAATACGCGCGCCGTTCAGGCCAAGGGTTGTAAGTTGTTCACGGGTTTTGGGGTCCACATCCCCTGATGGTTCGGAGGTTGTGTCTTCTTGCCACATGCTAATTTGATCGGGCGTTGGACGAAATCGTTCAGCCGTAGCGGGAATTCTCAAGATATCAGATTTCGAGTTAGTTGTAATTTGAAGGTTCGTTGTCATTCCCGGCATCAGGACATTGTCCGCGTTATTCGCTGCGACAACTGCGGTATATGTCACGATATTGCTTTGCGTTTGAGATTTTAGACGCAGCTGATCAACGGTCCCCTGGAAGTTGCGGCCGGGGTAGGCATCTACGCTAAAGCTGACAGGGTCACCGGCTCCTAATCCGGATACATCGCTCTCAACAATGGCAGCATCAATTTTAATTTTTGACAAATCACCTGCGATTTTAAAAAGCTCCGGCGCGGAAAGTGACGCTGCCACAGTTTGACCCGGGTCGACGAGACGCTCCATGACGACTCCGTCAATAGGAGCGCGGATAACGGTCCGTGATAAATCAACTTTCGCAGAGCGGAGATCAGCTTCAGCTTGTTTCAACGAAGATTGTGATCCTTCCAGCCTGGCCTTTGCGACTTTTATGTCCGCCTCCGCGAGTTGCATGGCCCGTTCTGTTTCTTCGAGTTGCGCCTTTGAGATAGCATTTTCTGCAAATAGTTGCTCCCGGCGGTCCAAGGACCGTTTAGCTTGTGCTGCATTGACCTCCGCACGCCCTAACGACGCTTCGTTAATGTTGATGTCCGATTTGCGATTTTCGACAATGGCTTCGACCTGAGCTACGCGATTTTCCAAATTCTCCGGATCAATGATGGCTAGAACATCGCCCTTTTTCACAATCGAGTTGAAATCGACGACGACCTTAAGAAGTTTTCCCGAGACCTCGGACCCGACTTGAACCGTTATATCCGGTCTTACGGTTCCTGTTGAGTTGATGATTTTTGCGATTTCTCCGCGCGATACCGTGCCGGTTTGAAGGCTTGGTCCTTGCCCGGTCGCCGCACCCGGTATGGCGCCTGCGGGTCCAGGTCGTCCTTGTGTAGCATCCGCATTGTCACAACCGGATACAAACAGAGCTGTGCCAACGAGCAAGGCGGCGTATTTTAGGTAGTTCATCGTATGGCCCCTTGGGCGACATTAACAGCTGATCTTAGTTACGTCTTATGCAAAGTGTTAGTTTTGACTCATTCTTCAAGTCTTAGGACGACCGCGAAACTCAGACAAATTTGGTCAAGGAACAGGTAAGGGCCCGTAAGCCGCCTTGAAAGTTCAAATAATCCCACCTAATTCAAGTTTATGTCAGAACGGGATAAGCACAGTAAAGCGTCGCGAGAAGAGCGCCTGGCAGAAAACTTGCGAGCTAATCTTCGCCGCCGCAAACAAGCTGCTCGGAAAGCTAAAAATGCCTCGGGAGCCTCTACATCCACGATTGGTCAAAATCCTGACAAACCCTCGCCTTGAATTCGCCTGCGAGCACGCATAACACCTGCAAAACTAGCGGCGAAAGAGCGGTATGGATAAGATAGTTATTGAAGGCGGTTTTCCGTTAAACGGAGAAATTAGCATCAGCGGGGCAAAAAATTCAGCCATCAAGTTAATGGCCGTCTGTTTGCTGACTGATGAGCCCGTAACCCTGACAAATATGCCTCGTTTGCGGGATACCCGATCTATGGCAGGGCTTCTGCGGCATTTAGGGGTGGAGGTTGATCCCGGCGATGCGGATGTCATGAAAATGCATGCGCCCAAGCTAACAGATTTAACAGCCCCTTATGATCTTGTGAGAAAAATGCGAGCGAGTTTCAATGTTTTAGGCCCGCTTCTTGCACGAGAACATAAGGCGAAGGTCTCCATGCCCGGTGGTTGCGCCATCGGCGCGCGGCCCGTTGATTTGCACTTGAAAGCTTTGGAAGCCTTAGGAGCCAAAATAAAGCTCGACGAAGGTTATGTCATTGCGACGGCTAAAGGCGGTCTTAAAGGCGCGGAGATAACGTTCCCTTTTGTTAGTGTCGGGGCCACAGAACATGCGATGCTCGCGGCGGTTCTGGCGGAGGGAGAAACTGTCTTATATAACGCCGCGCGGGAGCCCGAAATTGCAGATTTGGCGAATTGCCTCAACGCCATGGGCGCGAAAATTATGGGGGCAGGCCGGTCCGAAGTTCGCATTCAGGGTGTCGAGCGGCTTTCCGGCGTGAAATACGCTGTTGTACCCGACAGGATTGAAGCCGGAACCTATGCCTTGGCCGCTGCGACGGCCGGCGGATCTGTCCGCTTAACAAACATACGGTCCGATCATCTCGGCTCCCTGTGGCCTTTAATCGCCCAAGCGGGGGCGAAAGTGTCTTTGGAGGAAACCTCTGTGCTGATTGAGCGTGGCGGGGGGCGACCAAAACCTGTCGATGTCGACACGATGGCCTATCCGGGTTTCCCCACGGATTTGCAGGCGCAATTCATGGCCTTCATGTGTTTGGCAAATGGCGTGTCGATTGTACGCGAAAATATATTTGAGAATAGATTTATGCATTGTCCCGAACTCGCGCGGATGGGGGCCGACATTACCGTGACCGGACGGGAGGCAATCGTCCGGGGGGTCAAGGAATTCAGAGGCGCACAAGTGATGGCGACGGACCTCCGTGCATCGGCCTGTCTTATAAATGCGGGACTTGCAGCCAGGGGCGAAACACACATTAGCCGTGTTTACCACCTTGACCGTGGGTTTGAAGACATTGAAGGCAAGTTGGAACGGTGCGGTGCACGGATTTCAAGGCAAAAAGATGACTGAGTTAAAATTACTGGCGGCGGACACTTCAGACCTCGAAGTGATTGCGAGTGCGATTCAGGACGCAATCTTTCAGGTCGGTCAAACTCGCTTTGATCGTGATGGCCGTAGTTTCACATTGCGCCTGTCCAGATACATGCATGAGACGGACAAACCTCAACGCATTCAGGCAGGCTTGCGTTTTGACGGCGTCATTTCAGTTAGCAGTCAGGGCGTGGCGATGGAAAAAGTCGATGCGTTTGTTGTCATTTTGGGTTTGGAGTTTATCGTGGATGATAGCCCGGCCGGCAAATTCTATCTTAAATTAGCCGGTGGCGGGACCATCCGTATAGCGGCAGAAGCCATTGACGTAACCTTGGCCGATCGCGGGGACCCTCGTCCAACCAAACGTATCCCGAAACATGACGGATAGCGGCGAAAATCACTATATCGCTGAGCTTCATATTGATGAGGACAGTCTTCCCGTGGCTTCAATCGAAATGCAACATGAACGGCGGGTTGCCATTTTTGATTTGTTGGAGGAAAATGAGTTTCGACCTTTAGATAGCGAACGCGGCCCCTATGTTTTGCGTCTTAGCCTGAAAGACGGACGGCGACTGGCTTTTGAAACAACGCGCACAAATGGGTCACCAAGGGGGACATATACGACGTCATTGGTGCCATTCAGACGGGTCATCAAAGATTATTTCATGATTTGTGAAAGTTATCATAACGCAATCCGAACAGCGACCTCCGCCCAGATTGAAGCCATAGATATGGGCCGCCGAGGTCTGCACAATGAGGGGTCTCGACTGTTAACAGACTCGCTTCGCAATCAGGTCGAAATGGACTTCAACACCTCGCGCCGACTGTTCACACTCATCTGCGCGTTACATAGGCGGACCGTCCAATGAGGGTCCTGTTTATATGCCAGCTCAATTCAGTGCGTTCCCCTATGGCCGAAGGTCTCCTACGCAAACGTTTAGGCGATAAAGTTCATGTGAAAAGCTGTGGCTTAACTCCGGATGATCCGAATGATTTCATGCTCTCAATAATGAAAGAGGTTGGGGTCGATATGTCCAATCATAAACCTCTGGGTTTGGAGGACATTAAACATGAACACTTCGACCGCATTATCGCTTTTACAGCCGGGGCGAAAGCAGGTGCGGAGGCCATTTTAGGTGATCGGTTACCGATAATAGAGCTCTGGGCGGTTCCGAATCCCGGCGAAGGGTCACTGGATGTGCGGGCTCTACTCAATAATTATCGCGCTATTCGGTCCAATATTGACGCCCGATTGGCCCGGGAATTCGGCTAAAGCCGCATAAACCTCTTTCAAACTGACTGAATCCACCTATATAGCGGCCAGACATACCGCCGATTAAAGGATTAAACTTGGCTAAAGAAGAACTATTGGAATTTGAGGGGGAGGTTGTTGAACTTCTCCCGAATGCGACATTCCGCGTAAAACTCGTCAATGATCACGAGATTATTGCCCATACTGCCGGACGTATGCGTAAGAACCGCATTCGTGTTTTAGCTGGGGATCATGTCACGGTTGAAATGACACCTTATGATTTGACCAAGGGTCGGATCACATATCGCTTTAAGTAAAAAACCGGGATGAAGCCTTTCATCCTGGCGAGCGCAAGCCCGCGCCGCCGCGATTTGCTCGCGCAAATCGGGTTTATTCCGGAAAAAATTGTTCCTGCTGACATTAACGAAGACCCAATTGAGGGCGAATTGCCGCGGCCGCATGCCTTACGATTAGCTTGCGAGAAAGCTCAAAAAATTGCCTCGGATTACCCGACTAGCGTTATTTTGGCCTCTGACACCGTGGTCGGGATCGGACGGCGCATACTTCCGAAAACGGAAGACCGCGACTCCGCTGAACATTGCCTCCGCTTGCTGTCCGGGCGCGCGCACCGCGTTTTTACCGGTGTGGCCGTAGTAGATGCAGATGGGCTCCTAAGGTCTCGCGTGTCTGAAACTCGCTTGAAGATGAAACGTTTAAGTCAGACTGAAATCACAGATTATTTGGATAGCGAAGAATGGGACGGCAAAGCTGGCGGTTACGGGATCCAGGGCCTGGCCGGGGCTTTCATTCATCATATTTCAGGATCCTATACGGGCGTTGTTGGACTGCCTGTTTATGAAACTCGCAATCTTTTAGTGGCAGCTTGCACATGAAAAGACGGGCCGTGATAGAAGTCGCTGTCGGGGAAACCCGCGCCGCGATTTATGAAGGCCGACGCATGGTCGAACTTCACGTAGACCGCGTGTGGGACAGTGCGCCGCGAACCGGCGATGTTTACATTGGCCGGGTTACGTCTGTTGATCCTTCGGTCGCGGGGGCTTGGGTGGAAATTGGCGGCGGCGCATGGCCCGCTTTGCTGCCTTTCGCCACACAACGAGATATGCCGAAATTGATAGAAGGTCAGTCTGTTGAAGTGAGTATATTGCGCTCTCAAATTGGGACGAAAGGCGCGACTCTACGCTATTTAAACGGGCATGAAGCCAAGCCGGGATTGCGAAAAAAACTGGATTTGAAAGCTCGTCTTTTGGAACGGTTTCCTGACCTAAGCTTTGACGAGGCATCTGTAAATGCTGTCGATTCTGCGTGTGAAACAACGTTGGCTTTGCCTGGCGGCGGGTCGGTTACGATTGAGCAGACACAGGCGTTACTCGCCGTTGATGTTGATAAAGGTGCCGCAATATCTGCGGCTGCGGCGGCTAATGAAGCGGCCAAACTTATAGCCTCGCAACTCCGTCTTCGGGGGTTGGGCGGCTTGGTGGTGATTGATTTTCCCAATCTGCGGCAACCGAAACAGCGCAAAACCTTAGAGAAAACCTTTGAGGCGGCTTGTGACGCAGATCCGAATGTCACAAAATTCAACGCCCTCTCTCGATTTGGCGTGATTGAGATGACGCGGTCAAAGCCGGACCTGTCCTTGGATGAGGTTGTGAATACGAAGTATGGCGAGCCAACGGTTGCTACCCAAGCCATACGCGCGCTACGGCGTCTGACCCGTGAGGCCGCAGTCTCTCCAGGGGCACAACTCGAATTGATCGTGCCGCCTGAAGTGGAAAGCTGGCTGAACGCTGCGCCATTTGATTGGCGTGCCGAGGTAACGGATCGTATTGGGGCGCGGTTCAAACTTGTGCCGGGTAAGAGTGTTGATGTGAAAGCGGATCGATGAGCCAGTGTGCCTATTGCAAAAGAAGGCCAATCATCGAGGGTTTTAAACCCTTTTGTTCAAAACGATGTGCGGATTTAGATTTAGGACAATGGCTAACGGGTGGATATGCAATTCCTACGGAAGAATCCGGCCCGGACCAGCACAGTAATCCTGAAGAATTTGATCCGTATAAACCTGCAAATGATTAGGTGAAGCTGTCGAAGACGGTTTTTGCGTCGATGAAATAATCATCCAGTCCGAGGTCGGTTTCTGCCGCGTCGAGACCGTCACGTGTGACGTAGGAGAAGGCTGAGACATTTATACCATCCGCCTGATAATTCTCGACCAACTTGCGCGTAACCATTGTGGCCGGAACGCAGACATTTTGGATAAGCTCCCGGATTTCACCCTCTAAGGGTCCGTCGACGAACCAGCCGGATCTTTCCCCAATAACAAGCCGGCGAGAGGGTCGAGGGATGTGACCTGTCTTGGTCTCGAAAACCTCATGAAGTTTCCGCACGCCCTTATTTGGATTCTTGCACCAGTGCGACAATGTCAATTCGGCATCGGGCAAGAGATCGCGCACAGCATAGAGCGTTTCAGGTAGCCAACTGACCCAAATAATGCGATCAATCAGCCTGTTCGCTTTTGCCAAGGCAACCAGCATATCCTCAAACCCGGCATCTTTCATATCAATGAGGAGCTTGGCTTTATTCGGATGTTCCGCCGCTGCCTGAAACAGAGCCTCCGCCGTTGGCATGTGTTCAAATGCCCCGCCAAGCGTTTGGCGGTCTTTTGCCATGACATCGCAAATCCGGCGAAGAGTACCGCTTGCCGTTTTTGCGGCTTCGTCGTGATAGATGAGGGGCGTGCCGCACTTGGCAACACGAATGTCAAATTCGACTTGATTAACACCATAGTCGAGGGCTGAGATCAGACCTGCAATCGTGTTCTCATGCTGTGAAAACCCGCGAAAGCGGTGGGAGATGAGTTGCGTGGGCGATACCATAGTCACACGCTTAAGCGCAAAATTCTAAAGGTCAAACCCGCCCCAAAGAACGGTGTAAGCCTCGCATTGAATAACGACGCTCTCATAATCGTCTAAGTTGATATCTTCCGGAATCGTGTAAGCCTGCGCGCCTTGATGGGATTTCAGAACAGACAAGCGAACCGCACTCTCATCGACATCTTGCGCTGATAGAGCCGCGAGGGGGAGCTTGCTGAGGTAAATCTTTAAGTCTGGCCCGTTTTTTGTCTTGAAGTCTTCGGAAAAGACCAATTGGTACTTTCCATCTACGGTCTCAACCTTTGCCGTTCCATGTATTGTGTAACGCTTTTTGACGAAGGGCTTATCAGAAATATCACCCGCAAAGACGCTTGTAGGGAGCATCAAAAGACTAAGAGCTATAGCAAAATGTTTTATCATGGTTGAATTTATAAGCTGTCGGGACATTTCTGCAAATCAACAGAGCGTGAGATTGGCAGTTCAACTCAGTCTCAGAATTTTCATACCAATACAAAAGGGGTGAGAAGGCCTATGAGGTCACCATTTCCATTTAACTTACGAACGTTCTTAGCCTCATAATGAGGGCAGACAGTGTTTTTGGTCGTGGGCACCTCCAAATCTAGCCGACCAACAGTCTCTTTATTGATGAAATTTGGGGTCAATATGTCAGCCACTTAAGCCATGATCTCTTTTATCCACATTTCAGTTTAGGATTAAATTCCTTTTCGCTTGACTTTCTGTTTTGAGTAAGAACAAAATAGGAACATCATGTCAGTTGTCGAAACCATAAATCACAGAGATGTTGGGACGCTTGCAAGTTTGACTTTGCAAGCGCGTGAAACTTTGTGTCTGTCGGGGCCTGTGCGTCTCGCCAAAAGCCGGATGCATGAGGTGATGGGGGACAGCGCCGATATGTTCGCGGTGTTGACCGCGTCGCGTTTGACAGGGCCGATTATCTGGATTGGTTTGGCGCGTGATATTGGTTCGCTAGCCCCGACGGCTTTGCAAGACTTCATTGATCCTGCGCGCGTTATCCTCACGGAAGGTGTCAGCCGAAGCGAAGTCCTGTGGGCGGCGGAGCAAGCTTTGCGGGCGAGGTGTACGCAATGTGTTGTGGTCGAACTATCAAACGGTCCGAACCTGCGCGAGTCTCGACGTCTGCAAGTGGCGGCACAAGAGGGCGGTGGGCTTGGTATTATACTCATTCACGGGCGTGCACATACCTCGGCCTGTGAGACGCGTTGGTATTGCAGGGCGACAAAAAACGGCGAGAACTCTTGGATATGGTCACGGACCAAAAACCGTCGGGGCGAGCTTGGCGCGTGGTATGTAAACTGGGTCCGAGGAGAGCAAATCGGAGGTGCGTATGAGGCGGGTGTTATCCATCTGGTTGCCGCAACTGCCGCTTGATTTTCGCATTCGCAAAGGCGACCCGCGCGTGAGCGCACCCTTTGCGATAATATCCGAGATTAAGAATGCGTGGCGGGTGACCCATCTTTCCGAGGCGGCGCGCAGGGCTGGGCTCTCGCCCGGCTTGTCTCTGCCCGATGCCCGCGCGATTTGTCCGCAGCTTTTGACCGAGCCGTCCGATGCTGTGCGCGAAGCGGCGCTACTGCGCGCGCTGTGGCGCTGGGCGGACAGTTTTTCGCCTTGGGTCGCACTGGATGCGCCGGATGGTTTGTTTTTGGACATCACCGGCTGCGCGCATTTATTTGGCGGAGAGCGGGCGATGGCTGAGGATGCCCGTGCGCGTCTGTCGGATATGCATGTGACATCGCGTATGGGTGTTGCGGACACGAAAGGTGCGGCTTGGGCTTTGGCTCGGTTTAAAAGCGGCGAAATTGAGATTGCACCTGAAGGCAAGACAGGCACGGCGCTTGCAGCACTCCCGCTGGAAGGACTGCGCCTGCCGCCGAAGACCGCGACGGATTTGCGGCGCACAGGGCTTAAAACGATTGGGCAAGTCGCCGAGATTAAGAGCGCAGAGCTGGCGCGGCGCTTTGGGCTGGACCTGACCAAGGCACTCTCTGCCACGCTCGGTCATGCGCCTGATCCTGTTTCGCCGAAGGCGGCAGACCCCATCTATGCCGCACGGATGACGCTGCCTGATCCGATTGGATTGAAAGACGACCTGTTGAACGTGCTGGGCCGCCTCATTGCTTCGGTCGCGGGGCGATTGGAG
>CALFWV010000050.1 GCA_937927825.1 uncultured Caulobacterales bacterium
TCCACCCCCTGCTCGCATTGTTCAATCAACGTATCGCGGTAGATTTCCCAGGTGAGATCTTCGGCGACGCCGTTGACCTTCTCCAGCGCTTGATAAATCGGCACAGTCCCAATCGGGCATGGCGCGTTGCGGATGATCCATTCGCGGGTGTTATGAATGTTGCGGCCCGTGGACAGGTCCATGACATTATCTGCGCCCCAACGTGTGGCCCAGACCATCTTCTCGACTTCTTCCTCGACGGACGACGCAACCGCGGAGTTGCCGATATTGGCGTTGATTTTCACGAGGAAGTTACGGCCAATGATTTGCGGCTCTAGCTCTGCGTGGTTGATGTTGGCGGGGATGACCGCGCGGCCTCTTGCGATCTCGCTGCGGACGAATTCGGGCGTGACGAAGGCCGGGATTTCCGCGCCAAAGCTCTCGCCGCCTGCGACTTTATCTTCTGCGCCCTCGACCATTTCGGACCGGCCGAGATTTTCGCGCTCTGCGACATAGATCATCTCTTTTGTGATGATGCCTGCTTTCGCGAATTCATATTGAGTGACCATCTCGTCTCCAACTCCGCGAAGAGGTTTGTTCTTCGTTGGAAATTCACGGGCAAGATATTTACCCGTTGCGCCGCCATTATCTTCGGGTTTGACCTCGCGACCTTCGTAAAATTCGACGCCTCCGCGTTCCGTAATCCAAGATGTCCGGTGACGTTCCAAGCCCTTCTCCACATCAATCGTCACGCTCTCATCGGAATAGGGTCCGGAGGTGTCATAAACAGGCACATTCGGCTCATTGGCGGACGGATGCAGCGCAATAGAGCGGTGCGGCACACGCAGGCTCGAATCGGCTTTCGGGTGGGTGTAAACCTTGATTGAGGCCGGCAAAGCGCCTGTCGTCACACTTTGGTTCCCAGTCAGCCCGTCAGGCTTCCTCGCCTCTTGGGATGTTTGTAATTCGGTTTGGTCTACGGGCTTGTTCATGAGGTTGGCCTTTGATTAAAAAATAGATTTGGCGCCAAAACGCGTCAGGTAAGACTTCACGGGCTCGCCCGTCTCCATCGTCACGACGTAAAGGCGGTCATATTCGGTGGCTTCGACAATCGGCGTGCCGCCATCGCCGCCAAGCAATTCGGTCAGCTGCGGCGTCGTGTTGGAATGGCCGACGACGAGGTGACGGCCCGGCGTGGCTTTCAGTTTCTCCGCGATGTCCGGCAAATCACCCGCGTTATAAATCTCAACATCCAAGCCGAGACGAGCCGCCAGCGGCGCGGCCGTATCGCGCGTCCGGATATAATCGCTGCTGTGGATATGGGTAATGCCTTCATCTTCCAAGCGGTCGGCGAGCGCAACAGCCCGGGCTTTCCCGGCCTCGGTCAGGCCTGGGTCCGTTTTCTCAGTCGTTTTTTCCGCATGGCGCACGAGGAAGATTGCATCTGTTTTGGGAACCGCTTGATTACACGCGGTCAAAAGCAAAATAGCGGCAAATGTAAAAGCCCGTCTCATGTTCCGTCCTTCCGCCTACTTCTGTAGGATCAAGTTCAAAGGGTACGTCTCGACCCATCGATTGGAATCATCCAAACAAGAGGTGCCCCTCGGCAAGCTGATGTGTGGCAGAGGACGCGCCGATACGCAAGTCAGCACGTCACGTCAAAACGGTGCGCTCCCGCCTAGAAAGAGGCAGTTTTCAACGTTGATTTCCAGTTCGAGTTTAAAGGCAGACGTCAGCGGCACAAATTCGTGTTAAGAGGGAGCCCGTCTATAAACGTCTCAATATCAGATTTTAGGGCGATCCCACCGTCAAAATGACGGGACAAAACCTTCACGACATCCGTATGACTTTGCCCGGGGTAAATCTCGACCTGCGCGGATCCACCGCGTGCCGTGATTTTCTCCGCCAGAGCCGTTGAGTTTTGCGGATAGACCGTGGTGTCGCTCTCGCCGTGCCCCAAGAAGATGGCAGGCGCGGGCCCGGTGACATTATTTAGCACAGCATCATCGGCGGTGAAACGGTCCGGGAAAATCTCAACCAAGCGCTCGCTCTTCAACGGTACAATACCGGTCGGGGCAGCCAATCCGACGACCCCGGAGATTGTCGCGCATCTATCAACGCCTGCGCCGCTCAAATACTCATCCCGAAGCGCCAACATCAAAACGTTATAAGCACCTGCCGAATGACCGAGCAAAACGATTTTGCGGTCCGGAAACGTCTTTGCCGTGTAGGCGACAGCTTTTGCGTTATCTTCTAAAAAATTCGGAAAACTCGCATCGGGATAAAGACGATAATTGGGAACGACAATATCATACCCCGACTTTGTAAACCCTTCCGCCAAGAATTTGTAAATGTCTTTCGACCCGCTGTCCCATGACCCGCCATGTACGAAGAGCAAAACGGGCGACCCCGCTTTGGGGGTTTCAGCCCGGTAAATATCCAATTTATCACGCGCGCCTTCCCCAAAGGACACATTTTTTGTCCGATCAAATGTCGAGGACGGCGTAATTCCGTTCAAAATTGTAACAGGGGCGCAGGCTGCCAGAGCGGCCACGGCTGCTAAACACGCTGCGAGAGGTTTAAATCGAGTCATAATCATATCCTTGCACCTTATTTACTAAGGGACCATTTCCCTGCGCCACAGCCAATAACGCAGCGTTAAATTGTCTCTGGTAGATTGCCTCGACTGAACAAGGAAAGACAATGACAAAATTGAGAGGCCTAACCGTCACATTTGCGATGACATGCGCGGTTTCATCGGCGGCGTGCAAGAAATCTGAACCGGACCTGCCAACATTCGACCCGTTGGATAAAGTCCAACCGAGTGAAGGTTGGAAAGTCGGGCGATCTATCGCGGTCTCCCCGGGAGCAAAAACGCCGACGGCTTATCATGTTCAGGCCATTGCATCGGGACTTCATGACATTGACTTTGCGTCACCGCCAAGCGCGCTAATCCCTGTCAAACCGTCATGTAATGTGAAAAATCCCGGTATGGGGGGCGGAAAATATCTCCTTATCGGACACGGTAACACACGGTTCCCCTTGATGAAGCAACCGGATGTCCCAAGCTTGATGACATTTGACAACAGCGCCGCGAATGCATTGGCCAAAACGCAAGCGGCAACTCAGAAAAGCAAAGGTGTCAGAACAACATCGGGCACGGGCAGAGTTGCCGTCCCCGCCGGGAATATGGGAATCACAGATATTTTTATTACTGAAACCTCCGAAACCATACATGTCACGTTGGCGGGCAGCGGCCTTTATAATTTCAATATGGCACCGAACGTGCGCCTGTCGGGGGTCGTGATATATTCGGATACAAGCCACGCAGCCGTTGCCGGCGTACCGGATCATGTCCCCGTTAGCTTTGTCTCAAAAACACATAAGGCGACCAAAGGCTGCTGGACACGCGTTCAACCGAGACCCGACGAAAGCTGGTCAAAAAATTCACGCAACGGACTGAGGTTTGACGCTCTAAAGCCCCATTGGCAGGCCTTTGAAAAGCGGGTTCGGAGAGACGTCGGGAAAATCCCATCTGAGAATATTGCGAGTGTAAATCGTACAGATCACTTTCTGATTGGCCCCCCGCCCGCAAGGTATGAGGACCGCTTGTCCTATGTTGCATTTTCCGGAAAATCGGTCCGCTACATCGCCGCGGACCATGCCCGTTTTGGCTCATCGGAAGACAATAGAACCTACGCTCGCTTGGTTCTCGATAAATACTTCGACGCACATTTGGCTGCGGGGACGAAAGGATGAGACTTGCAACACTCCTCGCCCTTTTAATTTGCCTGTCGGCTTGTAAAGAACCTGCGCCAAAAACAGGATTAATGCCGGGTACGACAACGGGCGGGTATGATGCGCCAAGCAATGCAGAAGCCTCAGCCGCATTCATTTCCGGATTTCAAGCGCGCTACGATATTCCAGAACTTGATTATCCTGCTGAAATCAAAGCGCGTATTCGCCAAGCCAGACTGGCTCGCCTGCAAAAAGATATGCAGGTCGTGGCGAAACGACAGCAAATCATGGCAAAGCTCGCTCTGACCCTTAAATCGAGAACAGATTCAGAAGCTAAAGAGTTGTTGGAGAAGATGAAGGACAGCCCTGTTTCATCAACGTCTGACGATTCGATGGATTGGATGGTGGGATTGATGGACGCCCAGCCGAAACAACACTTATTGCCAAAATCGGAACGGAATAAAATTTATCAATCAGCTGTCAGTGACTATAAAAAAGCCTTCCGAAATCTGGCGATTGAGAATTGTCGATGGACAGAAATGAAACGTCTAATCGGATCAGGACATGAAGCGATGGCTTTTGTGCATGGCGATCATCCCACGCATGGGTTTGAATGTGTTGGCGAAATGAAAATTGAACGCCGCAAAGGCTATCCAAGGAATCAGAGTTTTCGGGATTTTTGGGTAAAGGCAGAGTCCGGCGAGTGGCGCTATTATGGTCAATTTCGCGGGGTGGGTGTCGCTGCACGGCAACAGTCGCTCGACCCAAATTTGTTAAAAAATCCAGAAAAAACTATAGCTCGACAAAATTCTTGGGAAATCATTACAAGCCAATTGAATTAAATCGGGTGCGGGCTATGAATTCTATATGTCAGATATTTCAAAGCTAACGCTCTTTCATTACCCGCTCTCCAGATCGGCAAGAGTGAAATGGCTGTTGCACGAGATGCGTGGGGATGATTTCGAGACAATCCGCGTGGCGCTCCGCCAGGGCGAGCAATTCACACCGGAGTTTCTCAGTAAAAACCCGAACCACGGCGTTCCCGTCCTTGATGTTACCTATAGGAATGGGACGCAGCAAACCATTACGGAATCACTCGCCATTCTCTCGTGGCTTGCGGATCAAGACCCGCGCTTTGCACCTCCTGCAAAAAATCTCCGGGCAAGAGCGGATTACTTGCAGGTCATGGCACTGGGCGGAAGTTGGATAGACCAGATGCTATGGAATATTCGTCTGCATGAAACCATCTTACCCAAACCCGCCAGAAGCGAAGCCTTTGCCGCATTTAACCGAGATAAGATCATGAATGAAGTTGCACCGCAACTCTCAGCGCGATTGGAAAAACATGATTTCATCTGCGGCGAGCAGTTTTCCGCTGCCGATTGCCTGACAGCGCATAATATTAATTGGGCTGGCGCCTATGGGCTCTGCCGGACCGATGTTTTT
>CALFWV010000051.1 GCA_937927825.1 uncultured Caulobacterales bacterium
TATTGGACGGAGGCCGTGTGTCCGATCCGGCGCCTGAGCTGCGCGCGGCTTTACCGGGGGCGACCGTTAAACTTCGTAACTGGGGCGTAAGATATTTCGAAAAAAATTGGAACCGCTATCAGGTGGTTTTGAATGCGGATATATCCGAGACAGGTCAGCGGAAAGTCAAATGCCGTCTTGTGTCCCCGGAAAAACTCACTGATGCGCCGACCTTGCGAGAGCTTCGTGCCAATGACGGCGCCGAAGTTCAGCGGCGTTTAGAGGCGCTCGTAAAAGCCTGCGCGGCCCAGCACAAGCAGGCCAACACGACGACTTAAACAAAACTATCGTTTCGTCTCAATCCCGTCCGGCGTCACATCGATTTGGTTTTCAACATGCGGGTTAGGCTCTGCCACATGGGCTGCGGCGCGTTTTCTTTTCCGCCCTCGCATCAACTTGGTCAAAAGAATAGGCCCTGCAATGCGGGCAGCCATAATCAAAATACGTCTCATGGGTTGGCTATAGCGAAGCGAATATGTCTGTCCAATGAACAAATTTTTCCGGTCTTAATCCAACGCCTTAACTTGGACTTGGGTTGGGCGTTTGCCATTGGGTCCGTATAAATTGACCGTTAGGCTAGAGACCGCATGGACGAGAATATTAGGCGAAATTTTCTGTTTGCCCGTCCAATGAATATTTGGAAACCGCTCCAGTATTTTCTCAAAGGATAATCTCAATTGCATCTGGGCAATGCGGCTTCCCAAACATTTATGAACGCCGTGTCCAAAGGCGAGGTGCTTGTCGACATTGGGCCGCATCATATCGAATTTATCTGGCTCAGGGAAAATTCGCGGGTCGCGATTTCCGGCCCCGTACCACATGACGACTTTCTCATCCTTGGCAATTTTTTGCCCGCGCAATTCGGTCTCCTCAATGGCTGTGCGGCGCATATATTGGACAGGACTGACGAGGCGCAAAGCTTCCTGGGTCATTTTCGAAATGAGGGCGGGGTCGTCAATCACCATTTGGCGCTGATCCTGAAACTCCGTGAGCAATCGAATCGTGCCCGAGAGAGAATTTCGCGATGTGTCGTTCCCGGCAAAAATGATGAGGAGCCAGGACCCGTCTAAAAACTCCTGCGGTAAGTCCTCACCGCCCAATTGTGATTGTGCGATGACGGTGAGCAAATCTTCCCTTGGGTTGGCGCGGCGGTCCGCCATAACAGCTTCGCCATATGCGAACATATCTTTAATCGCTTTTGCGAATTGGCGAGGAAAGAAGGGATGTCTCAATAACATGCGCATGGGGTTCGCTACGAATTGCTCCGCAAGCTCCAGATAATGCATCCAGTAGATAATCTTCGGACGGTCCGCTTTATCTACCCCCAGCATTTCGCACAGGGTAAACATGGGGACCTCTTGCGAGAATAATTTCACGAAATCAATTTCAGGCCCGTGGCGTTCGGCATTATCTAAAAGAGAGTCGATTTTTGCGGCGACCCGATTCCGAACTTTTGCAACATAGGCCGGAATAAAAAAATCTTTCTGCTGAATGCGCAATTCCATATGTCTTGGCGCATCCAAATTGATGAGGCAGTTAAACGACGCCGGAACAAGCTTATCGCCCGGCCATTTGCTGCGCGGGCTTACCCCGATAAGCATACTGCCGCGTTCGGATGAGAATATTTTGGGTGCCAGTTCGACGGACTTAATATCGTCATACCCCGTCACAGACCAAAAGCCTGACATGGATTTGCGCATGGGTGTCCACATCACGGGGGCTTCTTCGCGCATCCGCTGGTAAAAGCTGTGCGGATGCCCTTTGGTCCAGGCATTCGGGTCACTAAGGGTAAACCCTTTGAGCATCGGAAACGCCGGTTCAAATATCGGCATTTTCTGACCCGTATCAATGAGAATGTTGTCGCTTACGAGGCCCATTAGATTGGTTCCGATTATATCAGTTTTGGATCGTCACACTCATGCGGATGGGGGCGGCGGTGTCTACGCGCAATTTTGCATAGGGTGTTTTAGGATGTGATTAGTGAGCCTGCCTATGTACCCGCCGGTTATAAGCAATCAATCCAGCGCCCAATAGCAGCATAATTGCGCCGTATAATAACAGCATCATGAGAACCGTTCCGCCCAATGGGTGACCGACCGGAAACAAAGAAGCGTTCAATAGCAAACCTAGATTCGTGTTTCTTACGGTGACTTCGATTTGAATTGCCGCTCCGTCTTCTGTCGGCAAACGTAAGAGCTTCGGAACGCTCACGCTGAGAGCTAACAATGCCAGCGCGAACGCTAGGATAATAAGAATATTTGACGTTCCGAAAGTGCCCAAGTCCAATCGGCCCGCACCTGCAGAACCAATCACGATGATGGCGATGATAAAAATTGAGCCGTAAATACCAAGCTTCGAAATTTTCGCCGCATATTTTGGGAATTTAGAATATACTGCCATGCCGATAACCAAAGGTACGAGCAGGAATAAACAAATTTCAAACGCGATACGGCCAACGGGCATCACGAAATCTGCGGGCATATGTTGAGAAATTAAAAGATTTAAAACAATGGGTGTTGTGATGAGGCAGCCGATTGTTGTGATGGCTGTAATCGCGATAGACAGTACAATGTTCCCTTTTGCCATGTAGGTAAATATATTTGAGACAGTTCCGCCCGGAATGGCAGCTAGCAAGGCCAGCCCGATAAGAACACCAGCCGCCGCCCCAGAGATTGCAATGAATAAGAAAGCGACAAGAGGTACCAAAAGCAATTGCAAACCCATGCCTATGGTGAAAGCCTTTGGTGTTTTGAAGACGCCTTTAAAGTCCTTGAGTGTAAGCGTCGCCCCCATTCCCAACATGGCGAGGCTAAGCTGTGCGGCGGCAAACCAATATTCATGGGCGAGATAGAAACTAAACATCTGTGACTTTTAGGTTTGGTTGATGACGTTGGGCGACATTCAAAGGTTTATTCCGGCGCGCCAAGTAACCAGTTAAATCTGCGAACACGTTTAAAGCCTGTCAAACCCGCCTTATTATAAGGGTCTTCTTCAAGCCAGTTTTCGACCGTTTCCAATGTGTCTGCGCTGACAATAATCAAACTGCCGCGCATATCGCCTGCATCGTCCAGCCAAGGTCCGGCGGAAATGAGTTTCACCGTTGGGTGGTTCATCGCCCATTTCAAATGCGCTTCACGGGCGTCCATGCGGACCTGTAAGCTATCCGGTTTGTCTTCGGTATAAATCAGAAAATGCGTCATGATTTTGGGCCTTTCTTGCCGTGGCCGGATTTCGGCGCGTTGGCTGCGGCGTCGCCGTCGAGCGGCCAGCGCGGACGGGCGGGGGCATCATACCCGTCCACCCATCCTGCGGCCAAACGTTCCGCGCCGGCCAGCGCTATCATCGCCGCGTTATCTCCGCAAAATTTCAGAGGCGGGGCGATAAAATCAAAGGCGCGGCTTTCGGCGAGCTGTTTCAGTCCTGCGCGCAATTCCGTATTGGCCGCCACACCGCCCGCCACGACGAGGCGCGCCTGCTCCGTCTCGCCCGTTTTGCGGCGATAGAGTGTCATCGCTTTTTCCACACGGTCGAGCATTGTATCCGTCATGGCGCGTTGGAAACTGGCGGCGAGGTCGGCTTTGGCTGTATCGGATTTATCGCTCGCCTCCCAAGCCCGCGCCACGGCAGTTTTTAATCCCGCAAAAGAGAAGTCTGCATGGTCACGGCCTTTCATCGGGCGTGGAAGGTTGATGGCTGTGGGATTGCCGCGTTCAGCCCATTTCTGGACTTTCGGACCCCCCGGAAAGCCCAGACCCATAACTTTGGCCGTTTTGTCGAAGGCCTCGCCTGCCGCGTCATCGACAGTGCTGCCAAGGCGTTCATATGTCCCGAGGCCCGTGACGGACAGGAGCTGTGAATGTCCACCTGAGACGAGCAACAAAAGATAAGGAAAGGCGCAATCCTCCGTCAATCGCGGTGACAGAGCGTGGCCTTCCAAATGATTGACCGCGATAAGCGGTTTCCCGAGTGCCATGGCAAGGCCTTTGGCGCTCATTAATCCCGTAATCACACCTCCAATGAGGCCCGGTCCGGCCGTCGCCGCTATTCCGTCTATTTCGTCCCAAGACAGAGCGGAAGCTTCTACAGATTTCGCGATAATGGCTTCGATTTTTCGCATGTGGGCGCGGGCTGCAATTTCGGGAACCACGCCGCCAAATGGACGATGTTCTTCATCTTGGCTCGCGATAATGTTGGACAGTAAGTCAACCCGCCCATCCTGATGACGGCGAAGCACGCTGGCGGCTGTTTCATCGCAGGACGATTCTAACCCTAAAACGGTCAGAGGGCCGTCTTGTTTTATATCTTGTTTCGAGGCATGTCCCATGGCGCTGACCTAAGGATTACCGAACGAATATGCAATCACCTGCACTCATTATTGGTACGCGCGGATCGCCGCTTGCCCTGTATCAAGCTCATCTGGTTCAGCGCCTGATTTGCGAGGCATCCGGCCGCTCGGCGCAAGAGGTTACGATCAAAATTTTGAAGACCAGTGGCGACACCATCAAGGGCGAGCTTAAGGATTTCGGCGGCAAGGGTCTGTTCACGCGCGAATTGGAATTGGCGCTGCTGGACGGCTCTATCGATTTGGCTGTCCATTCCATGAAAGACGTGCCGACCGTCGGGCATCAGGACTTAGTGGTCAGTGCAGTATTGCCCCGCGCTGACGTCCGGGATGCTTTTATTTCCGTGAAGCATAAATCCATCGCAGATTTGCCAAAAGGTGCGCTGATTGGCTCGGCCAGCCTGCGCCGCCGTGCGCAACTTGCGGCTTTGCGCCCTGATCTGAAATTTTGTTTGTTGCGCGGAAATGTCGGGACGCGGCTGAGGAAATTGGAGGCGGGCGTATGCGATGCGACCCTGCTCGCCTGTGCAGGATTGCGCCGCTTGGAACAGGCCGACCGCATTACCGAAGCGGTTGACACGGGTACGATGATACCTGCGCCAGCCCAAGGCGCAATAGGTATAGAAATCCGACGCGACCGTGCGGACTTGCGAGACATCATCGCGCCGCTCAATGACCGTGCGGCAGAATTGGAAATTACGGCTGAACGTGCATTCTTGCGGGCGCTCGACGGAAACTGCCGTACGCCGATCGCGGCGTTGGCGCGGATGCACGGGGACCGACTTGTGTTAAAGGGCGAAATCCTAGCCAGAGACGGGTCGCTGCGGATTGCCCAAGAGGTGGAGAGTCAGGTCGCGCGCGCCATAGAGGCCTATGACCTTGGGTTTAAAATGGGCGAAGCTGTGCGTACCGAGGTTGGCGGACGGATTACATTTGATGAGTAGGGCGGCGTGATGGCTAAGGTCTGGCTCACACGAACATGGCCCGCTGCGGAGGAGAGTGCGAGAGCGTGGCGCCGTGCGGGGTTTGAACCCATTGTTGATCCTCTGCTGGAGGTTCAAACTGTTGCCCATACACCGCTCCCATCCGACGCGGTTCTGATTTTCACGTCAAAAAACGGGGTCGATCATGTATCCTGCGGGGGGCAACGCGTGGTTTGTGTAGGAGACGCGACCGCTGCGCATGCGCGCCAAGCTGGATTTCATGATGTGGTTTCCGTCGACGGTACGTCCAATGATGTCACGACATGGGTGATCGCGAATATGCCACATACTCACCCCATGATACATGTGTCGGGCTGGCACGTCCGAGGCTCTATCGTGGAAGATTTAAAAACGCATGGATTTGCGGCCAAGCGGGAGAAGGTTTACAGATCTGTCCCAAGACCAGCTTGGCCCGAAACTCAAGTTTCTTACGTGGCGCTTTATTCCCCTTTAGCGGCGCAGGTTTTTGCAGATTTGGCGAAAGGCGGAATGCTCTCCCGTTTGTCCGCTGTCTGCATGAGCCAAGCCACGGCAGATGAATTACGAGGACTCGCGCTGGGGTCTATCCGCATCGCTGCGCGCCCTCGTGAAGATGAACTGATTATGGCTGCAAAAAGGACGTAACGCTTAACCCTTGAACGACCCTTGTAATCGGAGGGTAAGGCAACCTAAGTTACGCTCATGGATTATGAAGACATGGTTGAAGACGAAACAAAAACGGCAGAGGGCGTCTCCGAGGCTGAAGGCCTGACGGAAGCTGAGCTTGAGCCTCTAGAGACACGCGCGAAATCACCATGGAAGGCTTTCATATTAACCGGAATTTTGGCCGGATTGATGGGTGCCGGGGCCGGTGGATATGGGGCTTATGCGGCCTTGAAAAAATTTGCTCCGACACCTGTGGTTCAAACTGACGTCGACCTCTCCCCAATTCAAACTCAATTGAAGCAATTGACAGACCGCGTGAGCGCCGCCGAAACCGAGGTTCAGAGCGTCTCAAATCGCCCGGTCGTTGAGGCCAAGCCCGTTGATATGTCCGGATTGGAAGAGCGATTAAAGGCGTTGGAATCAGCTCCGGCGCCGGACATAGACCCGGAGGCGCTAAGCGCTTTACAGGCGGCGCAAAAAGACGGCTTTGAATGGCCTGATACAACGGCGCTTGAAACCCGGATAGCCGCGCTTGAAGCCAAGGCTGATGACGCTGCAACCGAGACGTCATCTGGCGTCGAGCTACCCGCAGATCTGATGGAGCGTTTGACCGCATTGGAGGCTGATGTAGAAAGGGTTCGCAATGCGGAACCCGCTCTCGTCCCGGAAATCGATGAAGATATATTGTCGGGATTGGAGGCACGGTTATCCACATTGGAAAATCGCCCTCCACCCGCGGCCACGGTGAAACGTGTCTCCATTCTGGCTTTTCCAAAGGCGCAAATGGTTGCAGCCGTTGAAGCCAATATGGAAGGCAGCATCATTCAGAAGGCCCTGTCTCGCCATATTCGGGTGAAGGATGAAAATGATCCGTTGACCTTAATCGACGGCATTGAAAATGATTTAAGCGAGGGGCGATTGACCGCCGCCGTTGAGAAATTTGAACGCCTGCCATCGCCGGTTCGTGCCGCCGGGCAGGCTTGGTATGAAAGTGTGAAAGCCAGTTTATGACAAAATATTTGATCGCAATTTTGGGCTTTCTGGTCGCGTTAATGTTGCTCTTGTTTTGGGTGGGCGGAGATGTCTTCTTAACCCTGAACTCCTCTGCGACATCAGGTGTGCTTGCCTTTGGCGAGATTAGCTTTTCTTGGCAGGCCGTGATTATCGCAGTGGTTGTCGGGACTTTGGTCCTCATCGGGCTGTGGTCAGCCTTTCTTTGGTTGTGGCGTTTGCCGCGCCGGGTGAAATCCGGGGTCGGCCTTCGCCGCCGAAACCGCGCATTGGACGCCATGGAAGAAGCGTTGCTGGCTGGCGCGGAGGGCGATGTAAAAAAAGCCCGTAAAAAAGCCGAAGTCGCAAGAAACTTAATTGGGTCGACAGAGCTGGGTCGCGTTATTTCCGCGCTGTCGGCCGAGGCCTCCGGCGATAGAGACGTCGCTGTAGAGCATTACGAAGCCATGCTGGAAAACGACAAGACCCGCGCAACCGGGCAGCGCGGTCTGGCTCAAAATATGTTGGCGACGGGAGACCTCCCAGGGGCGATTGAACAATCGCGGGAGGCCTATATTGCAAACCCGGATGCGCGATGGGCCTTTGATACTCTGTTCAAAGCTGAAGTCGCCAACCACCAATGGCTGGACGCTGAAGAGACGCTAGGCACAGGCGAGCAGAGAAAGCATATTGAGAAAAATGCTGCGCGCCGCCGGCGGGCGGTATTAAATACCGCCGAAGCCGATCGTTTGCATGATGATGGAAATTATGGCCAGGCCTTGGAATTAGCTGTGAAAGCGGCAGCCCTCGCGCCCGAATTTGCGCCGGCTACGGCATTGGCGGCCAAGCTTTATAAAATAAAAGGCGACCCTAAGGCAGCATCTAAACTTATCGAAAAAAGCTGGGGCCAAGCGGCCCATCCGGCGCTCTCTTTGTCTTTCCTTGATCTGCTAAAAGGCGAGGACAATAAAACGCGGGACAAACGTTTGGCGGCTTTGGTAAAGCAGGCCCCGGATCACCATGAGACGAAAATCCTGCTGGCCGAAGACCATCTCCGCCGCGGGGATGCTGTGCAGGCTTGGGCCGTGCTTAGCCCGCTTTTGCGGGAAAGTGAGGCGCCGTCTTCGCGTTTGTGTCTCTTGGCCGCGCAATCAGAGGAACGGCTCAATAATCCAACGGATGCGCGTTTGTGGTTGCAACGTGCGGCCACTGCGCCGCGTGAAGCGGATTGGTCCGATTTGGACCCGAGCGGTGAAAGTTTCGATTACTCGGCGCAGGATTGGCGTCGCCTCGTCTTTTCCTTCGGAGATACCGGAGAGTTGATACATCCGCGTTTCGACAGCCGTGCGCCGCTGCGTTTACCCGGCGTCACAGAGCTCGGTGAAACGACTGAAATCGCGGAAGATGTGAGTGCCGAACCGGTCAATCAACCGGATGACCCGGGTGCAGCCCCAATAAAAGGACAGGACTTGGCCGAGCGTTTGGACAGTCTGTTAGACCGTCCAAAAAACTAAATCTTATCTGAGAGCCGGAAGAATATATCCCGGAATCAGTGTGCCATTGACAAAAATGATGAGCAGGGCGGCAAAGAAAAATCCCATGTCTAACCCGCCCAGCGGCGGAATAATCCGACGGAACGGCTGTACAATAGGTTCAACGACACTGGAGAGCAGTCCGTAGACTTGCCGAATGGTCGGATTGTTAGGGCTGGCGATATTTAGAATAAAGAGCCAAGAAAAAACGACATAGATGAAGAAGACAAATAGGATAAGGCTCAACACGGGTTGAACAAATCCTTGGATGATTGCGGCTAAAAGACTCATAGGTCAGGCTCTTGTTATTTCGCAGAGGTGCGAGAGAATATCTCGCCCTATCTAGGCAGAGCCATCGACCACGGCAAGGTGTTTAGGCGGGGGAATCTTTTTCAATGTCGATGGCCGCAAAACCGCATTTGCCACAGCATTGCCCCATTCTTGTCATTACTCCGACTTAGACAGACCTTATCGGTGATACTGTAAGAGCAACAGGAGAAGGGTTGAGCCATGCAGACGATGAGCCTAGTTAGACAGACAGAATATTCACCGCGACGTGTCGCGGAACGCGCTGGGGAGCGAACCATGCCAACAATTTATCTCGTCGATGATGATGAAAACATTCTGACATCCGTTTCGATGTTTTTGGAAAGCGAGGGCTATAAGGTCCGTAAATTCCATGATGGAGTGAGCGCTCTGGAAGCGCTAAAGGCGTCCCCGCCTGATCTGGCTGTGTTTGATGTGAAGATGCCACGTATGGACGGATTGGAACTTCTTCGCCGTTTGCGTCAAACATCAAATCTGCCTGTAATTTTTCTCACCTCAAAAGATGACGAGTTTGACGAGGCGATCGGGTTTAACATGGGCGCGGATGATTACATCACGAAGCCCTTTAGCCAGCGCTTGCTTGGAGAGCGTATCAAAGCGGTGCTGCGCCGTGCACGCCTGACCAATATTGAATTGCCGGAACCACAAGAAGGCGACGATAAAGTTATTCGTCGGGGTAAGCTCTTGCTCGACCCTAATCGACATGCCTGTTCTTGGGATGGCAATGCCGTTCGATTGACGGTGACAGAATTCTTAATTTTAGAATCTCTGGCCAAGCGTCCGGGCTATGTGAAATCGCGCGATCAACTGATGGACGCTGCTTATGATGATCAGATTTATGTAGATGACCGTACAATTGACAGTCACATAAAACGTTTGCGGAAAAAATTCCGAAAGACGGATAAGAGTTTTGACGGGATTGAGACGCTTTACGGCGTGGGATATAAATATAAAGAAGCCTAAAACAGACCAAATTCAGACAAGACCCCCGGGCACTTACCTGATAGCAAGGTGAGATATGTCTAAGACGATCCCATCTCAGAAACAGCGGAAACGTCGCCGTCAAAACCGGCGACGTGGTCCGCGTCGGTCTTTGTGGACGTCGCGGCTCACCCGAAACATTTTTCTCTCAAATCTGATCGGATTGATAATTCTGGTGACCGGCGCGCTGGCGATGAATCGGTTTGAGGCGGGATTAATCAACGCCAAAGTCGATAATATTCAATCTCTGGCGTCCACTATTACCACGGTCATCGGCGAGCAAGCCACAGGTTATGGCGGCACGGCGCAATTAGATGTCGACGGCGCGAGGCAAGTCCTGCGCGGCGTGAATGTGCAGGAGGGTTGGCGCGTTCGACTCCACAATAAATCCGGCGATTTGGTTGCAGATACGAATAGTCTCAATGATACAATCACAACAGAGGTGCTGGATCCTATTTTAGAGGACCGCCCTAACCGCCCCAAGCAGGATATTTGGCGCGAAAATATTCGCGGCTGGATTGATGATAAACTCCACAATTTACCCTGGAGACAAGCGAAACGGGACAGTCTGCGCCGTGATTTGAAAACTGAAGTCCGCGCGGGTCTGGACGGCGAGAGTAGTTATGGGCCGCGTTATGATTTGGACGATAATCTAATCGTGACGGTTTCGCTGCCCGTGCAACGTGTGCAGCAAGTTCTTGGCGTCGTCACCGTTGAGAGCAATGATGTTGGCTCTATCGTCACTGCCGAGCGTCAGGCCCTTGCGCCCATCATCGTTTTGGCGTTTTTAGCGATGTTTCTGACGTCGCTTGGACTGACGCTTTTTATCAGCTTACCTATGCGCAGATTGGCCCGCGCTGCGGAAATCGTCACGCGCAGTGCTCAAAAACGCGACGCCATTCCTGACCTGTCCAATCGCCGGGATGAAATAGGAGACTTATCTCTGGTCCTGCGGGATATGACGGAAGGACTTTATAACCGGATCGATGACATCGCGAATTTCGCTGCCGATGTAGCGCATGAAATCAAGAACCCATTGACCAGTCTACGCTCGGCGTCTGATACGCTACGGGTTGCGAAGACAAAAGAGCAGCGTGAAAAGCTCATTGATATCATTCAGCAGGACGTGTCCCGAATGGACCGTCTCATCACTGATATTTCAAAGGCGTCAAAGGTCGACGCCAATCTGGCTAGGGAAACGGCGAAGACTCTGGATGTCTGGGAAATTGCGGAGAACATTGTCGAATTTTACCAGCAGACACGATCAAAAGACGGGGCGAGCGTTGTAAATACCAGCGCTATTGATCCGGATACGCCTATTTATATCCGTGCTTATGAAACGCCCTTCGCCCAAGTCTTGCGAAACTTGATTGACAATGCGCTGACCTTTTCTCCCGAGACGGGCGAGGTCAGAGTGACCGCAAAGAAAGACGGGGACCGCGTAATTTTCACTGTCGAAGATGATGGTCCGGGCATTCCGGCGGAAAACCTTGAGACTGTTTTTGAAAGATTTTATACGCAACGTCCAAAAGGGGCGAGTTTTGGCAGTCATAGCGGTTTAGGTCTCGCGATTTGTCGGCAGATTATCACAGCTCACCGCGGTACTATCCACGCCGAAAATCGCATGAATGCGGCCGGTGAAACGCTGGGGGCCCGTTTTACGGTCGACGTTCCGCGACAGCGGACGACGACCGAAGGTTAAGGGTCAGGTTTCATCCCAATCTATCTTTGGACGCGCCAAGGACGATGTGGGAGGTAATACTTCCGACCATCGAAAGTGTTCCTAATCGATCGGCGTGGAAGGCTTTATAGGCCGACAGATCAGCCACCTCTACGCGGAGTAAATACTCAACACTGCCCGTAATGTTATGGCATTCACTGACTTCGGGCGCGCAGTCCATCGCGGTTTCAAAAGCTAAGGCGTCTTTCCGCAGATGTCCGCTTAATCCAACCATAACAAAAACGACGACATCTCGACCAATGGCTTTGGGGTCAATAATTGCGCGGTAACCTTTCAGAACGCCTCGGCGTTCCAGATCTTGTACGCGGCGTAAGCAGGCCGAAGGTGAGAGCCCGACCTTTGTGGCAAGGTCGATATTGCTCATGCGGCCATCTTTTTGGAGGTTTTGCAATATTGACGCGTTAAGTTTATCGGTTTCTTTCATATATTGCGCAAATAGCTCGTACTGAACACAAAATGCAATAATATTTAGCGTGAATTCGGATAAATATCTCTTTGAAGGAGATCTGTTATGCCGATTCAAACATTAGAGTCTTATGATATCAGCGAGGACCGGGGGTTTTTGTGTGGTTATGATGCCGCAGCGGTTGAGCTTTTTGGGGATTGGAAAGTTGCGCAGGAGGTCGCAATGAGCCTACCGCAGATGTTGACAACGGGGAAGGTGAGGGCGCTTTTAGAACGAAACCTGCCGAAGATAATTGAAAGTGATCTCGCTGAACTTTCCGACTCCCAAGCGCGAGCCGCGATGGTGCATTATAGTTTCATGGTGCAGTCTTATGTCTGGGGCGAGGCGGAGGCGTCTGCAGTTTTGCCCGAGGCCTTGGCTCGCCCTATGTGCGCTTTGGCGGACCGTTTAGGGCAACAACCTCTCTTGCCTTACAGTGGTTATGTTTTGGACAATTGGGCCTTGCATGACACCGCTGGTCCGATTGACTTGTCTAATATTTATGTCCTGCAGAACTTTTTGGGCGGGCAGGATGAAAACTGGTTTATTCTCGTTCACGTCGCGATTGAGGCCCGCGCCGGGGCTGCTTTGGCCCGTATGAAAGCTGTTATTGACGGTGCAGAGTCAGGAAATATTGCCGAGGTCACGACCCTCTTAAATGAGATTGCTGTAGTTTGGTCGGACCTCAAAGATATCTTTGATCGTATGCCCGAACGCTGCGACCCCTATGTTTATTTTGAAAGGGTTCGGCCATATATCCATGGTTGGAAAGATAATCCGGCGCTACCTGGCGGTATTTTATATGAAGGCGTTGAGGCTCATGGTGGCAAGGCTCAAAGCTATCGGGGACAAACGGGATCTCAATCTTCCATCGTGCCCTCTATGGATGCACTTTTGGGGATTGGTCATGCCGCGGACCCGATGAAAGCGTATTTAGACGAACTTCATATCTACCGCCCCCCGGGGCATCGTCGCTTCATTGATGATTTGCGCAGCGAAAGTCGGTTGCGGGATTTCGTAATTAAATCCTCGGATGCAGAGTTGTCGCGGGCTTATAATGCAAATGTTCAGGCCGTTGCAGACTTTCGGAGTCGTCATCTTGAATATGCGGCCAGCTATATAAATAAACAAAGCCGAAACGCCGCGGGTAATGATACAGAAGTGGGGACAGGCGGAACGCCGTTCATGAAGTATCTCAAAAAGCATCGGGATGAGACACAAGCTAATTTGGTCGCTGTTGAATAGGGGATTGTCCTGAAAATTCATCAAAACCGGCTGAATTAACCCTTCACAGTGCCGTATTAATTTGATTAGGGTGAAGTTCGAATTAACAAATTTAAGGCATCGATTTGATCGGTCTCGTTATTGTCACTCATGGTCAATTGGCTATAGAGCTCCGCCGGGCGACAGAGCATGTCGTTGGGCCGCAGGATGCGATGGAAACCATTTGTATCGGGCCTGATGATGATATGGAAAGACGTCGGTCAGATATTCGCTCCGCTGTAGAGCGTGTCGATAATCGAGCGGGCGTCATTTTACTGACAGATATGTTCGGGGGTACACCCTCAAATCTCGCAATCTCGATGTTGCGGGACGGTAAAGTCGAAGTTCTCGCGGGTGTGAATTTACCGATGCTGATAAAGTTGGCAGAAGCGCGTGAAACTGCGTCTTTGGAAGAGGCAAGTATAAAAGCCAGAGATGCAGGACAGCGCTATATCGCAATCGCGTCCAAAATCTTGGCAGGCGAGAGCTAGGCTCTGATGTTATCGGCGTCCGCCAGATTAACACTCGTGAATAAGCGTGGCCTGCATGCCCGCGCGTCCAATAAATTTATGGAATGCGTCATGCGTTATAATGCGGATGTACGAGTCCGAAGCCACAATAATGTCTGCGCCGAAAGTGTCGAAGCCGACAGTGTTATGGAGCTTTTACTACTTGGATCTGCTTGCGGAGAAGACATCACTGTAACCGCCGAAGGCCCGGAAGCCGGCGTTGTAATCGACGCATTAAGCAAACTTGTCCAGAATGGCTTCGGAGAAGGCGAATGAAAACATCTTGGCTTTTTCTGGTGGCGGGGCTGTCCGCATGCGCGTCTACGTCGATTTTCACGCCGCGCTCTGCCTATCCTCCCGATCCTTGGGTGAAGGGGTATTCCGACCCCGACGACTGCATCGGCGGCGAAGCTTTGGCAGCTGTGATGTTTGAGATGCCGACTTATCCTAAAAGCGCTTTTCGAAATGGCCAGCAAGGGTGGACCATAATGCGGCTCGACGTGGCAGAAGATGGTATGACGAAGAACGTTCGCGTGGAACGTTCCGTGCCAAGTGGGGCATTTGATAGAGCTTCCCTCAAAGCCGTAGAACGTTGGCAATTTCGCCCTCCGGCCGCGCCGCTTTCTAATTGCAGGGTCCTCTTACGTTACCGTGCGGGCGAAGCCAGCCTCGGGGGGTAGCCGACTTTGCTTTAATCTCTTGTTTACCACGAGCGGTAAGTGAATATTGACGTATAAGTTGTAAGTGCGGCGTATGCGTGAGGTGGGGAAAATTATACCGGTGATATTATCCGGCGGAGCGGGCAGCCGATTGTGGCCGTCCTCGCGCGCGGCTGCGCCAAAACAGATGCTGCCCCTCGTGACGGATAAAACAATGATACAAGAGACCGTTATGCGGTTTGCATCCGACATGTATCATGACCCGGTCTTCATCTGTGCGGCGGAACATGAGCCGATGATCCGGCAGCAAATGCAGGACTTAGGCGTTACGATTGGCGGTTTTTTGATCGAGCCGCTTGCTCGGAATACGGCCGCGCCAGCCGTCGTTGCTGCGCTGCACGCGCTCGAATTGGAAGAGGATGCGCTCGTACTGGTCGTTCCGGCAGATCATCATATTGAAAAAACCGGTGCCTTTACACGCGCGGTCGCGGCGTGCGCGCCTGTTGCTGCGCATGGCCATTTAATGACCTTTGGGATTACTCCTGAATATGCCGCCACAGGCTTTGGTTATATTCGCAAAGGCGAACCCATGAGCCCCGGCGCCTTTACAGTTGATAGCTTTGTAGAAAAGCCGCCGAAAAACGTTGCGGAACGATATGTGGAATCGGGCGAATATTACTGGAACTCCGGCATATTCTTGTTTCATGCGCAGACGTTATTGGATGAGATGGAAAGTTATTCACCCGATGTTTCAGGGCCCGCTCGAGCGGCATATGAAAATGCCGTCCGTTCAGGTGATATTTGGAATTTGGATGCCGAATTTTTCTCTGGTTGTCAAAGTGCGCCGGTTGATAAGGCCGTGATGGAACATACTCGAAAAGCCGGAGTCGTTCCCTGCCAATTGGGGTGGCACGACATTGGGTCATTCAAAGCGCTGCAGGAATTGAAGGCAGACTCGCAGGGCTTGGCGCTTTCGGGGAATATACGCCTGTCCCAAACCCGTGATTGCATAATTGAAACGGATGGCCCGCTCGTCGCGGCTGTTGGTGTCGAAAACATTGCAATTATCGTTAAAGACGGCGCAGTCTTAGTACTGAACTTGGACAAGTCTCAAGATGTCAAAGAGATTGTGGCGCAACTCAAATTAGAGGACGGAACGCCTTTTCTTTAGGGCGCCGCCACAGCAGAATAAAATTCGCGATTTCCACTACAATCGTAGCTTTCCTGCATGAGATTGGTTCTGTAGACCCCAAACCTCAATACTGAGTATTAAGGTGGCTTATTTGTAGGCCATTAGAGGGAAGCGTGCATGTTTGCAGAGGCCGACATCATGACATGGGTGGGGTTAGGCGCGATTATTGTCGCCTTCGTTGCCGTCATGTTCGCACTGCGTCTATCCCTGAGGGAGGGAGCGTCTGCGTCTCGTTGGAAAAGCAAGGCAACAGATCTGGATCGCCGCCTCGGTTCATATGATGCGATTATGGGGGCCTATCCCGGGCTGATCCTCGTTTGGGAAGAGAATACGGTTACGTCAGATGCGGGATGGGGCGACCCCAAGGTTCTCGGAAGTCCTGCGGCTTTGGCATCAATCATGCGTTTCGCAGATCCCGGCCGCGCCAGCCAATTGGCCATGCGGGTTCTGGACGGCCTTGCAGATTTGAATACGATTTCAGAGCGGGCAGACTCTCAACCTTTACGAACTTATATTCAAAATTTGCGTACAAAGGGCGAGCCATTTTCAATTTCAATCGTTTTGCCTGAAGGCAATATTATTGAGGCGGATGGACGTGTCGCGGGCCGACAAGTCGTGCTGTGGCTGGAGGATGCCTCAATTCGCGGAGAAGATGAAAAGGCCGCGATTTCACGGTTTGAAAATTCTCGTATCACGTCTGAAACAGACCCAATTGCTTTTATTGAAATGATGAGCCGGGCTCCGTTTCCGCTTTGGAGAATGAACAGCGCGGGACGGATTAATTGGGTCAATACGGCCTATGTGGACGCCGTTGGGGCCACTGACGTGCGGGACGTCACGAAAAACCAAATTCACTTAGACCACCAATCCAGTGAGGATGCTCGGACCGTTTTGTCGGAACAAGCGCCGCGCGATGCGACACGTCATATCGTTTTAGGGGACGAAAGACGCGCAACGTCAATCTCGCTGTTTCCGATTAACGGAGGGCTGGCCGGTATAGCGTTGGATGCGGATGAAACAGAAAATTTACGCTTGAAACTCGACCAGCAAGTTGCAGCGCATGATAAATTACTGAATTCGATGGGTGAGGCCGTGGTCGTGTTCGGTAGCGATCAGAAGGCAAATTTTGAAAATGAGGCGTTCCGCCGTATGTTTGGTTTGGATGAGTCTTGGTCGCGCGACCGCCCGAGCCACGGTGAATGGCTAGACCATATGCGTGAACGCGGGCAAGTTCCGGCGCAACCCGACCACAGCAGTTGGAAAGCGGATGAGCTTAGCCTCTATACCGAGTGGCCGGCGGAAATGCCGCCCGCACTCTGGCATTTGCAAGATGGACGCACCTTGCGCCTCGTTCGCATGCGGGATCCGCAAGGCGGCATAGCTTTGATGTTTTCCGACATGACGGACCGAATTGATCTGGAGGGCCGTCTGGGCACGCTGATTAATGTGCAGCGCGCAACGTTAGACAAATTGTCGGAAGGTATTGCCGTATTCGGCACGGATGGCCGATTGAAAATCCACAATAATGCCTTCGCCCGTATGTGGAGTCTTTCTGAAGAAGATTTGAAAGATTCCCCGCGTTTTTCAGCGCTGATTGCTTTATGTCTGCCGCTCTATCACGATCGTCAATTCTGGGATGATCTCAAAGCGCGCGCCACAGATTCCAACCCCGAAGTCCGCCGTCAAGTCGAAGGGGAGATTCGCCGATCCGATGATAAAATGCTGACTTGGCTTTCCAAGCCCTTGCCGGATGGCGCGACTTTGGTGGCTTGGGATGATGTGACCTCAGCCCGAAAAACCGAAGCTGCCCTGATTGAGCGGGCGGAGGCTTTGGAGGAAGCGGATAGAATGAAATCTGAATTTGTGGGGCATGTCAGCTATCAACTTCGGACGCCACTCACAACAATTTCAGGCTATGCCGATTTTCTGCAAAATGGCGGGGCAGGGGAAATGAATGATAAGCAAAGCGAATATGTCTTTGCGATTCAAAGCGCGTCCGAAGAACTCGCGAAAATCATTGATGATATTTTGGACATTGCTGCGATTGAGGCGAATGTACTGGATCTCGATTTGGGGGATGTCGATGTTTACGATGTTCTGTCTCACGCGCTGGATTATGTCGCGACCAAGGCTGATGATACCAAAATCTCATTGGAGTTGGATTGTTCACCGGATATTGGCATTATCCGGGCGGACGAGACCCGAATTAAGCAGGTCGTCTATAATCTTATATCCAACGCCTTGCGGTTTACTAAACCGGGCGGTCTTATCCTTTTGGGCGGGAAACGCGCCCCCGGCGGCGGCGTTCAAATCTGGGTTAAGGATGACGGCGTCGGAATCCCGACCGATAGGCAGAGTCAGGTCTTTGAGAGTTTTGAAAGCTCCAGAGGCGGAGCGGGTTTAGGTCTGGCCCTCGTTCAACGCTTTGTGGAACGCCATGGCGGCTGGGTTGAACTGGAAAGCGACGAAGGCCAAGGCACCCACGTAACCTGTTACCTGCCTAAAGAAGCGGCGTCAGATGCGGGTCATCCGGTATTATTTGACGGGTGAGATTAAAATTCAATTCGGGGATTGAATTTTAATTCAGCATGGCAACAATTTACTGACTCTCTGGCGTGCTGACTTCGATGCCGTTCAATTCGTCATTCATCAAAATCTGACAACTGAGGCGGGAGTTGTCTTGAACAGCTTCGGCGAAGTCCAGCATGGAATCTTCCATGTCATCTTTCTCTTTTAACTTCGGAAGAAACGCTTCGCCGACGTAAACGTGG
>CALFWV010000052.1 GCA_937927825.1 uncultured Caulobacterales bacterium
CCGTTCACCCATCTCCCCCTTAAGCGTTTCTTTGAAACGCAGAGGGGGGAAATATCAGAAATCTTCCTCCCCCTTTAGGGGGAGGTGCCCCGAAGGGCTGGTGGGGGTATTCCTCTCTCACTTAAACTTATCGTCCAACCCCATCCCACCCAGCCCGCCAGTGCATTTCGCGAAAAGCTAATTGCACGGAGCGGGTTTTTTTATGCCCTAATATTGGAGCTCTTATGACACTGACTGACCTTTCGCCTCCGCCCGCTGCCGCCGTGTCATTAGACGCCGCGAAGGCTTTTCTGCGGGTGGACCATCCCGATGAAGACGCGCTTATCACCGACCTCATCGATGCGGCGACGTTGCAAATTGAGGAGCGCTGCGGCGTGTCTCTTATCACGCGACCACAGCGCCTGACCAAAGCGCCCGTCATGACCCGTGACGGGACGGGGATTTATCTGACCCGCTATCCGGTTGTGTCGATTGAGGCGATGACGCAGGAGGAGACGGCGCTGCCGATTGAAACAAATCTGAAAGCGCGACCCGCTTTTGTTTGTACGTCGCCTCGTGCGCATGTGACGGTGGATTTCACCGCCGGTTATGGCGAGACTTCCGCTGATATTCCGACACCGCTCCGCCAAGGCGTGCTGCTCTTGCTCGCCCATCTTTATGAGCACCGCGCGGGAAATATCCCGTCCGGATTTCCGATGATGGTTGATGCTCTCATCCAGCCCTATCGGGGGATGCGGCTATGATCGGGCATATGCGAAATCGCGTCGGGCTCTACACCCCGACGGAAACGCCCGATGATTTTGGCGGGACGGTGACGCGTTGGACATTCCAGAAAGCTATCTGGGCGGGGATACGGCCCAAGGCCCTGACCGAGCGGCTGGAGAACGGCAAGCTCTCCGTCACCCAGAGCTATCTCGTTGCCATCCGCTATTTGCCGATATTTCCCGAACGGGCGCGGCTGGTCTGGAAAGGCCGCATTCTGCGCGTTGTCGCCTCCAGCGACCCGGACACACGCGGCGAAAGACTTCACCTAATTTGCGAGGAAGAATCCCAATGAATATTTCTGAACAAGCGGAAAGCTTGGCGCGCGCCGTCCATGCCGTCCTGCAAGCTAATCCGGCCGTGCAATATGGGCTGGGCGGCACGTCCGATGTCCCGCCGCGCCTGTATGACACTGCGCCCGAAGACCCGGTCTATCCTTATCTCACCTATGGCGCGTTGCGCAGCGAGGATATTGGCGCGGATGAGACTGCGCTCGCATCCCATCAAATGACGCTGCATGTTTGGTCGCGTTATACGGGGCGGGCCGAGGTCATGGCCCTGCTGGGGCAGCTCGGCCATGCGCTCGACCCCGAGACCCTCTCCGCAGAGGCCGAGCTTGCGGTGCGCAGCACGACGGCGGTGTATTCCGATGTCTTGCGCGCGCCGGATGGGCGCACCCATCACGGCTTGCTGCGCCTCTCTATCACTACCCATCCCAAACAGGAGATCACGCCATGAGCGCGCAACGCGGCGGCGATATGCTGCTGAAGATGAAAAATGCGTCCGGGTCTTATGTGACCGTCGCGGGTCT
Source organism: uncultured Caulobacterales bacterium (assembly GCA_937927825.1). Lineage (GTDB taxonomy): Bacteria > Pseudomonadota > Alphaproteobacteria > Caulobacterales > Maricaulaceae > Litorimonas. Next base: position 1,574 of record CALFWV010000052.1, read on the forward strand.
GCGGACGAAAACGCTGCGCCTGAATGCGCGGCCCGTGGATGTGACGGATATGAGCTCGCAAGGGTGGAAAGAGCTTTTGCCGGGGGCGGGGATGCGCATGGCGGAGATTTCCGGCACGGGCGTGTTTCGCGATGCCGCATCCGATACGCTCATACGGTCCGCATTTTTCGACCAATCCGCGCAAGACTGCCGTTTCATCATTCCGGGATTTGGCATGATTGACGGGGCGTTCCTGATTACGGGGCTGAATTATGCGGGCAGCTATAATGGCGAGGCGCAATTCGAGATCAGCCTCGCCAGTGCTGCCGTGCCGGAATTTACCGCACTATGAGGGGGTATCGAGCTGGGGACAGGGTTGTCGAAATCGCGGGGCAGGAACACCGCTTGCGTCTGTCTGTGGCTTCCCTGGCAGAGATGGCAAATGTTTTTAAGGCGGAGACTCCGAAGGCGCTGGCCGCGCGATTGCGCCGCGCGACCTTGGCGGATTGGAACCGGGTTTTAGCCTGCGTCGCCACGCCGGTTTTGCCCCGCGATATGCACCGCGACGAGATGTTGTCGCTCTTGCCGATTTTAAGTGAATTAATCACGGATGGATTACGCGTATGAGTTGGCCGTTTGAGAGCTGGCAGCAGATAGCCATTCGCCGTTTCCATCTTCAACCTTCCGAGTTTTGGGCGATGCCGTTGCGGGATTGGTTGGCGCTTTTGGACGGGGTGAAACCGCGTGGGTGTGACCGTCAATCGCTGGACGATTTAATGGCTTTATACCCCGACAAAGGAGGGACCGATGACCCCGATAAATGACGCCGCAGATGCGCTGGAAAGTTTCGCCAGTGGCCCCGGCGCGGAGGCCGCCAATGCGCTGGCCGATGTGTTTGAACAAGCGGGGGACCGCATTGCAGGCTCTCTGGAACGGGCGGCGCAATCGGGGGAGCTGTCGTTTAATGCTCTGGCGGAATCCGTGCTGAGTGATCTCGCGCGGATTGCCGTGAACGAATTAATTACCGCGCCGCTTCAGGCAGGACTGTCTGCCTTGACCTCATCTATCGCAGGCACAGCCTCCGGCAAATCTGCGCCCGTGACGGTTAATCTCAACATGGGGCAGCCGAGCGGAAAAACCGCCGGGCCGCACCCCAGCGGGGCGCAGATTGCGGCGCAGGTCGCGCAGGCGGTCGCCCGCGCTCAAAATAGAAACTAGCCCAAGACACGAGGAATAAGACCGATGACAGATTTTCATGATGTGCGCTTTCCGTTGCACCTCGCATTCGGGACGCGGGGCGGGCCCGTGCGGTCCGTTGATATTCTCCAAATGGCGAATGGAACGGAGACCCGAAATGCACGGGGGCGGCATAGTCGCAGGCAGTATAATGCCGTCGCGGGATTGAAGTCCCGTAAACAGGCCACTGAATTACTTGAATTTTTTGAATCAAGATTTGGTCCTTTATATGGTTTTCGGTTTCGTGATCCTTTGGATTATCAGGCGGAAGAAACGCTCGGTCTGGGGGATGGGCAGCGCACGGAATTTGCGCTGACGAAAACCTATGGCACCGCGCCGCATATTTATTTGCGCCGCATTACCAAACCTGTTTCCGGCTCTGTGGGTGTCCGTGTTGACGGCGTTGAAACGGCCGTCTTGGTTGATCATTCCCAAGGGCTCATCCAATTCCAAATGGCCCCCGCCCATGGCTCCCTTATCACTGCCAGTTTCGAATTTGATGTGCCTGTGCGTTTTGCCTCTGAATCCCTGGACATTGTTTTGGATGATTTTGGCTCCGCGCAAATTCAAGACATTCCCTTGATTGAAATTTTATCGGCAGAGGCGCTGTCCAATGGGTGAGGTCACAACATTTTGCTCGCTCTGGAAATTGGCGTTCAAGACCCGCGCATCGATTTATCTAACCGATCATGATGATATTATTGTCCATGATGGGGACCCCTATCATCCGCAATCCGCCGCCGATGGCACGCTGACAGACTCGCGGGCAGGATTGTCGGTGGATAGCGGCGGCATCAAGACGTCCTTGACCCTGCCAAATATCTCCGTGCAAGATATTCGCGGCGGAATTTTGGACGGCGCAGAGCTTTCTGAATTTCGCCATGATTGGCAAAGAGGAGAAACCGACTTAATTGCAAGGGGCCGCATTGGCGAAGTCAGTTTTTCCGGCGATGAAATTTCCGTTGAATGGCTTGGACAGGCCAGCCGTTTGGATCAGTCCACGGGCCGCGTTTTTTCTCGCCAATGCGATGCGAGTTTTGGTGATATGCGCTGCGGATTAAACGCGGCCAGTTTTCCCGACGGGACACTCTGCTCGCGCAGTTTTGCGGCGTGCCGGGATCAGTTTTCCAACACCGTCAATTTTCGCGGCTTTCCGTTTCTACTCGGTGATGACGTGTTGCAAGCCGGCGTGGGGGAGAGCGACATCCGCGATGGGTCCTCGCGGTTTAATTCGGACAAAATATATGAGTGATGACCGCACCCGCGCCGCCGTTTTGGCCAGCGCGGAAGGTTGGCTCGGCACACCATATCGTCATCAATCCAGCGCCCGATATGTCGGGACGGATTGCCTCGGTCTTATTCGCGGCGTTTGGCGAGAGCTTTATGGCGCGGAGCCGGAAACCCCGCCCGCCTATACCCCCGACTGGGCAGAGGTAAGCGGTGAGGAAAGCTTGCGCGATGCGGCAGCGCGCTGGCTCAGTCCCATTGCGACGCCCCGGCCCGGGGACGCGTTGCTTTTCCGCATGGCCCCGCGTGCGCCGTGTAAACATATCGGTATTCTCTATGCCGAGGGCCGTATCCTCCATGCCTATTGGGGGAAAGCCGTCGTCCTCTCGTATTTTGCGCCGTTTTGGCAGCGCCGCCACGTCGCCAGTTTTGCCTTTCCTTCTCTGTAGGAGTTTTCCATGGCTAATTTTGCCGCGACCGCGACCCAATTCGCGGGCAATTCGCTCATCCGTACAGCGAGTGCTATCGCGATCAATCAAGCGACGGGTTATCTCAGCCGGGCTTTTGATAATCGTAATTTTGAAGGCCCGCGTTTGGGGGATTTTCACCTGCAAACCAGCCGCGACGGTGCGCCCATGCCGCGAGTGTTCGGGCGCGTACGTCTTGCGGGGCAGGTCATTTGGGCCAGTCATATCCGGGAGGCGAGGCGAGAAACGCCCGTGGGCGGCAAAGGCGGGGGCCCGACCCAGACCGAGTTTAGCTATTCCATCAGCTTCGCAATTGGTCTGTGCGAAGGCGAAATCGCGGGGGTAGACCGGATTTGGGCCAATGGCGCCCCCTTGGAGACGACGGGCGTCGATATGCGCGTTTACCGGGGGACAGAGGACCAGATGCCGGACCCCATTCTCGCAGCGACGGAAGGGGACGAGGCCCCGGCTTTTCGCGGTACGGCTTATCTCGTGTTCGAGGATTTCCCGCTGGCCGCTTATGGTAACCGCCTGCCGCAGCTGAATATCGAAGTTTTGCGAACCGGCAAACGTATCGGGCGGTTGGAAAGCCTGGTCCAATCCGTCTGCCTTTTGCCCGGCTCCGGCGAGTTTGCATATGCGGCGGATATTGTCGAGGAAAGCCCGCGCCCCGGCCAAACCTATCCGTTGAATATGAATAATCTCTCGGGGAAAGCGGATATCGACTTGGCGCTGGACCAGTTGCAGGCGGTTCTGCCCAATTGCAAAAATGTGTCGATTATCTCGTCTTGGTTTGCCAGCTCTGTCGATATTGCGACGTGCAAAATCAGACCGGCTATAGAGCGCCGCATCCGCAATATTCGCGGGACAGAGTGGCGGGTGGGACGGGAGAATAGGTCCACCGCCTATATCGTAAGCGGGGATGCGCAAGGGCGCCCAAACTTTGGCGGAACGCCATCAGATGAGAGCCTCATCCAAGCTATTCAAGCGATTAAGGCGCGCGGCATGACCGTCACGCTCTATCCCTTCATCATGGTGGATTCGCCGGGCTTTCCTTGGCGTGGACGCATTACGGGGGCGGCGGCTGATGTGGCCAATTTTTTCGGCACCGCAACCCCCTCGGATTACGCACTTGCCGCAGGCGAAGATGGGGACAAGGCCCGCGATTATCGCTTCCGAAATCATATTTTATCCCATGCGAATTTGGCGCGGCGGGCAGGCGGAGTGGACCGCTTTGTTATTGGATCTGAAATGGTCGGTTTGACGACTATACGGGGCGCGTTGAATAACTTCCCGGCTGTGTCTGAATTGGCGCGACTCGCCGCGGATGTGCGGGTGATGTTGGGGCCGCAAACGGGCCTCACATATGCAGCGGATTGGAGCGAGTATTTTGGCTATCATCCGCAAGATGGCAGCGGGGATGTCTTCTTTCATATGGACGACTTATGGTCCCATCCTGCGATAGATGCGGTTGGCATTGACGCCTATTTTCCGCTTTCAGACTGGCGAGGCGGCGAGCATTTAGACGCACAAGACTTCGCCTCTATTTATGACCCGAATTATTTAAATAGAAATGTCGAAGGCGGCGAAGGCTATGATTGGTATTATGCCTCGCAGGCCGACAGGGATGCGCAAATTCGATCTCCGATTTCAGAGTGGATTTACCGCTATAAAGATCTGCGAAACTGGTGGTCTCACCCGCACCGCAATCGGGTCAACGGGGTCGAACAAACGCCAACACAATGGGTTCCCGAGAGCAAGCCGTTTTGGTTGACGGAAGTTGGGTGTCCTGCGGTCAATGTCGGTGCAAACCAACCGAATGTCTTCTCAGATGGAAAATCTGTTGAGAGTAAATTTCCATATTTTTCAGCGGGTTCACGTGACGATTTGATACAAAGGCGGTATTTGGAAACGCTTATTGGCTATTGGTCAAATCCGGAAAATAACCCGGTTTCCTCTGTATCGGGCGCGCCCATGATAGACACTTCTGCAACATCCGTTTGGGCCTGGGATGCGCGGCCTTATCCTGATTTCCCGGCGCGGGAGGACGTCTGGTCTGACGGCTCAAATTGGCAGCGGGGACATTGGATAACGGGCCGTGTTGGCGCGGTGGCTTTGCAAGATGTGATCTCGGAGATTTGTGAAGATGCCGGACTGGATAATCCCGATCTTTCCGGAGTGTCGGGTCTGGTATCAGGCTTTATCATTGATCGTCCTATGCGGGCGCGGGATGCCTTGTCTGCAGTGATTGATAGTTATGATTTGGTTGTCTCAGAGACTGCGGGGCGGGTAAAATTTTCGGCGCTGTCTGCTTTGCCGGTCGAGCGGATAGAGGCGGCGCATTTAATAGATCGAGAGAGCGGACCCATTCACTATATGCTGAGTGACAATATGAGCTCGCTGCGGGATGCGCGTTTGACCTTTATTGACGCGGGCAGAGACTATCAAACGACAGTCGTGTCCGCGCGAAATGAAACCGCAGAAACGGTAAGGATTGCCGACATGCAAGCGCCTATCGTTATGGATATTGCGCAGGCGAAAACCATCGTCGAAAACCGTTTGGCCCGGTCCGAGCCGTCCCGCCAATCCGCCAGCCTCTCCATGCCTGTTCACCACGCGCCCGCAGTCGGCAGCCTGGTGAGCTTGCCGGCGGTTGACGGCCTGTGGCAGGTCGGGCGTGTGCGCTTGGGTTTGCAAGCTGATTTAGAGGTTACGGGTTTGCCCGGCATATTGACACATCCCGTTGTGGCCGGCGGACCGCCGCGTGTTTCATCGCCGCCAAATTGGATATCGGAACCCGTTGCTTTAGCCTTTGATCTTCCCGGGACGTCGGCTTTGCAAGTCGGGGCGCTCTTAAACCCGTTTCGGTCCGCAGAATTCTCCTTTGGCGGAGACAAGACGCAGGTGTCGTCGCCGCTGAAACTGGGGGCTTTGCTAACGGATTTACCATTTGCGCCGCCTGTTCTGTGGGACCGCAAACATGTTATTGAAATTAATATGCCCGAGGGGGCAGGGTTTTCCTGTACGGAAGAAGAGGTCTTGAACGGCAAAAACCGTTTCGCGGTCGAGACGCAGACGGGGTGGGAAATCCTTGGCGCGGCCGAGGTCACGCTCATAGCGGCGAATAGATATCGGCTCTCGGCGCTCTTACGAGGGGTCAGTCATTCTGACGATAATATGATGGAGGTGATACCGTCCGGAGCACGGGTCATTGTTTTGGACAGTGGGCTCGGAAATTTGCCCATCCATCCGGATTATATCGGAGAGGACGTCAAGATTGCCGTGTCTGCAGCGGGGCGCACAGGGGTTTCGGCGCAGCATCGTTACGCGGCGGCGCATTTACGTCCTTTATCTGTCTCGCATATTTCTGCGACCGGCAGGGGTGAAGAGACCTACATCAGCTGGATTCCCCGATATCTTGACGGGCGAGATACAATTGACCCGTCTGCGCGGGTAGATATCTCATGGGACGGCGGCACTTTGACAACAACAGACACCTGGGCCACGCTGCCTGTAACACCGGGCTCCGGGACTGAAATTTCGATAAGACCCTTTGACGAGGTGGCAGGGTATGGGGCCGCGAAATCCATCTTTGTTTAGCCTGTTGAAACCGCGCATAAGCCTCTTATCTAAACGACATGGCAAAGAACCCTTACACATTGCTCGGCGTGTCTAAAACGGCGACGGAGAAAGAGATTAAATCCGCTTATCGCAAGCTTGCGAAAAAGCTGCATCCGGATGTGAATCCGGGAGATGCGAAAGCAGAGGCGAAATTTAAAGAAGTCACGGCGGCCTATAACTTGCTGTCCAATCCGGATTTGCGAAAACAATATGATACGGGCCGCGTGGATGCGTCGGGCCAGCAACAAAATCCTTTCGCGGGCGGCTTTCGTCAAGCCAATGCCCAAGGCGGTATGGATACGGGCTTTGGCGGTTTTGGCGGGATGGGCCAAGATGATATGGCGGATATGTTCTCGTCGCTTTTTGGGATGAACATGGGCGGTGGGCGCAGGCAAAGCCATGGCGGGTTTCAACGGCGCCAGTCTCCGCCGCAAAAAGGCGCGGATGTCCGCTATAAACTGAAAATGAGTCTCGTTGATGCGTTGACGGGCGGCGTGAAGGATTTGGGCAAAGGTTTGAATGTGCGATTCCCCAAAGGAATCAAAGACGGTCAATCTTTGCGGCTACGCGGGAAAGGACGCCCCGGTGTGAACGGCGGACCCGCCGGAGACGCCCATGTCAAAGTTCTGGTACAGCCCCATAAACGCCTCACGCGGGAAGGAAATGATTTGCATCTGACCGTCCCGATTTCCCTGTCCGAAGCCATGAAGGGCGTGAAGGTGGAGTTGGATTTACCCACGGGTAAAGTTTCGCTGTCTATGCCTGCCGGGACAAATTCCGGCAAACGGTTCCGACTCAAAGGGAAGGGCGTTCGCGCCAAAGACGCAACCGGAGACCTCTATGTGACGACTCAAATCGTCCTGACAGATGGTGAATTGGCGGGTGCATCGGTGCTGGCGGCGCAGTTGCCGGATGGCGAGAAGCATGAGCTGAGAAAAAAACTGATTTAAAACAACGTGTTTCAACTTGACTGTGGCTTAATCCAGCCTATTTGTTTCATTCAGAAACCGTTCAGGGGCAGAACGTTACACGCAGCCAATGATAACAAAACGCCACATAATTACGGCCCTTCTGGCCGCCACGCTGTCACTCAGCGCTGCCAGTGCACATGCAAATGTGTGGACCGGTGCTGTTGTGCTTGAAGCTCAGCGCTCGATTTCTCCGGCGGAGGCGAAATCTATCGCTCGGAAGAAAGTTCCCGGCGGCGAAGTTGTCGATATTAAACGTCGCGGTGACACATATAGCGTCCGCGTTATCAAAAAATCCGGCAAAGTTGTCGACGTTTTGATTGACGCGAATACGGGACGTGTCAAAAAGTAACCTAAATCTGGTTCCTGACGAAAGGTCCCCCCAATGCGACTTCTTATTGTTGAAGATGATGCCGATTTATCGCGTCAGCTAAAATCCGCCTTTAAAGATGCCGGCTACGCCGTTGATGTGGCGTTGGACGGCGAAGAAGGTCATTTTTTAGGTGATACAGAGCCCTATGACGCCGTTATCCTGGACCTTGGCCTGCCGTTGATTGACGGTGTTAGCGTGTTGCAGAAATGGCGTGCGGACGGAAAAACTTTCCCCGTCTTGATTTTGACGGCGCGCGATCAGTGGTCCGAAAAAGTTGCCGGATTTGATGCCGGTGCGGATGATTACCTGACCAAGCCTTTCCATGTAGAAGAGCTGATGGCCCGTTTGCGTGCCTTGCTGCGCCGGGCTGCGGGTCACACCACTGATACAATCGAATTGGGTGACCTTATGGTCGATAACCGCGCGGCACGGGCCTTCGTCGATGGTATGGCGATTAAGCTGACCAGCCATGAATTCCGCCTCTTGTCCTATATGGCGGCGCATAAAGGCCGGGTGATTTCCCGAACCGAGCTGGTCGAGCATATTTACGATCAAGATTTTGACCGCGATTCCAACACCATTGAGGTTTTTGTCGGACGGCTGCGCAAGAAGATTGGGACGGAACGAATCGAAACAGTACGGGGCCTTGGCTACCGCTTATTGGATCCGGAATCTGAAACCACTGATTAGGCCTCATCGCCGTGTCGCCCGATCTTGAAACAAAAGCGAAGCGCTCCCCGCCTTCGCTTGTGTCCTCGCTGGTCCGCGCGGCCGCGCTTTGGGCGGTGCCGGGATTGATTTTGGTCACATTGGCCTTGGGACTTGTCTCGCGAAATTCATCCTACCAAAGCTTTGATGAACCTTTGGAGGCTGCGGTCTTGGGTTTGATTGCCAGTGTGGAAACCGGCAATGATGGCATTTTGCGGCTGTCCCGCGAATTGCCCGACCCCCGTTATCAGCGCGCTCTCTCCGGTCGTTATTGGATGATTGGAACAACGCGGGAAGTGGTTGATGAAGATAGATACTTGTTGATACCGCAACTGTCATCACGTTCGCTTTACGGCGCGTCTTTTGATATTTCGGACGCCGATTTCCAAATCCTGTCGGAACAGGGCCAAGATCCTATAAAATTCACAACGGCCGGCCCCGATATTGACGCGAATGAAAACCTACGCGTTGTGGCGCGCCAGGTTGTTCTGCCCAATATGACCACCCCTGTCGTGGTGTTGGCTGCGGCGGACCGTGCGCCGGTCATTCGGTCCATTCGGAATTTCATTTTGACGGCGGTGACGCTTTTGCTGTTGCTGACGCTGGGATTGATATTTGCGGTTTATGCCCAGGTTCGCTTGGGGTTGCGTCCGCTTTTTGACTTGGGGTCCCGGATTGCAGATGTGCGGGAGGGCCGTGCTCTTTCTGTTGAAGGGGACTACCCGCCCGAGATTTCGCCCCTTGCGACAGAACTTAACTCTCTGATTTCGCACAATAAAACGATTGTGGAGCGCGCGCAAACCCATGTTGGAAATTTGGCCCATGCGCTAAAGACACCTATCGCCGTGCTGCGGAATGAAGCGGCTTCGACGGAGACGACACCGTCCAGCATTGTGACGCGGCAAACGGATACGATGGCGGCACAAGTCGATCATCACTTGCGCCGCGCCCGCGCGGCGGCGCGCGGTCAGGCCATTGGCGTTCGGGCGGAGATGGACCCGGTTATCGACGGCTTGGTACGGACCTTACCGCGCATCTATCGCGACAAAGATTTGAGAATAGAACGAACGGGCGACACGGACCTCATTTTCCGCGGGCATCCGAGGGACTTGGAAGACATGATTGGGAACCTGATGGATAATGCCGCCAAATGGACAGCCAGCCGAATTGACGTGTCTATACGCAAAATAGAAGACGGGATGTGTACGGTCACGATTGCGGATGATGGCCCGGGCCTCACGGCAGAAGAGATTGAAACCGCTCTTAAACGCGGGGCGCGCTTGGACGAAGCCACACCGGGTAGCGGATTGGGATTATCTATCGTGAAAGATTTGGCGGATGCCTATAATGGGGCTTTGACGTTTTCACGGTCCCAAGTGGGTGGGTTGCATGCGGAGCTGCGTCTCCCGATTGCAGTGGACGTCTAAGACATGAGCAAGACGCCGATAGCTTTAGAAACGCGGCAGTCAGATGCAGGGCGGCTTTTTTCCCCGTCGGCCGGACGCAACAAAGCTGTGATTGCAGCGGAGCTTGCCGAAATCCTGACGCAAGGGGCATCCGTGCTGGAAATCGGCAGCGGAACCGGGGAGCACGGTATTGAAGCCGTATCGGTGCGCCCAGACTTGCGGTGGCAATTTTCAGACCCGGATGCGGCGTCGCGCGCGAGCCAATTGGCTTGGGCGGTCCATTCCGAATATGACTTTCCCGCCCCCATGGCACTAGACATGTCAGACCCCGCGTCGCGTGCGAAAGTCAGCGGCAGCTATGATGCGATCTATAGTGCAAATATGGTTCATATCGCGCCGATTTCCGCGCTTTATGGCCTCGCGGAGCTGGCAGGCCGGGTCATTGGCGAGGCCGGGCAAATGATCTTATATGGGCCGTTTTTAAGGGGTGATGCCTCTGCCCCTTCCAATATTGAGTTTGACGCGTCCCTTAAACGTAGAAATTCAACTTGGGGTGTCAGAGATTTAGACGACGTTAAGCATATATTCGCAAAGCAAGGCTTTAATACCATGCGGTTGCGGGACATGCCCAAAAATAATTTTCTCTTGGTTCTGTCACGACGCTGAAGAAATGTCTGAATATGGACGTTTCGTCATGTTTTGGACAGCATTGGGTCATTCGGACCCCTGCAGTCATGTCCGTGGAAAGGGTACATTGTGTCGAAGATGAAGTTGACATTGTTAGGGTCTGTTATGGCATTCGGCCTCGCGCCGCAGGTCGTGGCGCAGGATTCAACCGTGGTCTATGCGGATGCTGACACATATGAGGTTGTCTTGGACGAACCCATTGCCTTTGAGTTGAACGAAGCAAACTTCAAATCTTTACGCGATCTGGGAATAAATCTGACCCCGGAAACGGCGACGGAAAGCCCGGCTCCGGGTGCCGTTGAACAGCCGAGCTTGGCTCTCAAGCTCGACTCCCAAGGGCTCGCGCCGCAAACTCCCAACGGTCAACCACAAGCCGGTTTCAATATGATGGACATGCCCATTAATGCGCTGCCATCGATTGCAAACCTCGTCGACCGCGTCAGCCCATCCGTCGTCAATATTGTCGTCACAACAGAAAATGGCGAGACGACGAGCGAGGGACAAGGGTCCGGCTTTATCATTACCGATGATCTGGAAGTCGTTACGAATTATCATGTCATCGAAGGTGGCACAAATATTGATATCGAATTCAATGACGGCCGATCTTACCCTGCTAAAATTCTCGGGACGGATGAAGAAACTGATTTGGCCTTGTTGCAAATTCAAACGGATGAAAAAATTCCGCATGTCAATTTTCATCAACCCCGGGATCTACGCATTGGGGAGTGGGTTGTCGCCATCGGTAACCCCTTCGGGATTGGTCAGTCGACGTCGCTTGGCGTCATCTCTGCAATCGGCCGCGAGAAAGTCGACAGCGGCTCCTATGTGGATTACATCCAAACGGATGCCACAATTAACCGGGGAAACTCAGGCGGGCCATTATTTAACTTGAACGGCGATGTTGTCGGTGTGAATTCTGCGATTTATTCGCCAACCGGCGCCAGCGTTGGGATTGCGTTTGTCATTCCGCATTACACGGCCGAGCGTATTGTGACGTCGTTGCGCGAAAATGGGCGCGTGCGGCGCGGCTATTTGGGTGCAGGCCTGCGGACCGCAGAATATTCAATCGACGGTGAACCCGGATTTTTCAAAGGTGGCGCGACCGTGAACGATGTGCTGCCGGGCTCTCCTGCAGATATTTATGGTTTGCAAGTTGATGACATTATCTTGGACATTAACGGTCAAGTCGTCACAAATTCGGTCGAAGCGACACGCGCCATTGGCCGGATTATGCCGGGCGAAGTTGCGAAATTTATCTATGAGCGCGGCGAAAAAACCTACGCACTGGATATTCAAATTGGCGAACGTCCGGAAAAATACGAAATCGCAAAGGCGAGCGCGCAAGTGCAAGGCTTGCCACCGCCCCCGCCGCCCGAAGACAAAGCGAAGCCAAAGGTCAATATCGACACCGGCATTCATGTGCTCGACATTTCCGCTGAGTTCCGCTCGGCCATCAATATGCGGTCGGATCAAGTCGGCGTCTACGTTGAAGCTGTTGATCCCGGCACAGCGGCAGAGCAAGCCGGATTTAAACTCGGTATGGTCCTGTTAGAAGCAGACGGACAACCCATTGCAGAAGTCGCAAAATGGAAGTCCATCGTCTTAAACGCCAAAGAAGCCATGCAGGACGGGATCGTTGTCAACGTGCGTCACAAAGACGGGCGCGAGAGTTATATGGTCCTGCCGCTGGTCGATTATCAACAGGGCGATTCAATGGCGAATGTTGATTATCAGCTGACGCAGCCAACAAATTTTGATGCGCAATTAGAGTAGAAACCAAACGACTGGGTGGGGACCTATGGAGAATAAGCAAATGAGAATATTAGTCGTTGAAGATGACTCGGTCGCCGCCGAATATGTCCGTAAGGGCCTCATGGAGGCCGGGCATGTCGTGGATCTCGCCCCGGATGGAGATTTGGGTTTAGAAATGGCCCGCGCGGCAGATTATGATGCGCTGATTTTGGACCGCATGTTGCCAAAGCGCGATGGTCTGGAAATCTTGGCAGATCTCCGTGAAGACGGCGACGCCGTGCCTGTTCTCATTCTCTCCGCATTGGGTGAGGTGGACCAGAAAGTTGAAGGCCTTCGCGCCGGCGGTGATGATTATCTCGCCAAGCCTTACAGCTTTACCGAGCTCTTAGCCCGCGTTGAAGCCATTGGCCGACGCTCGGACCCGACTGCGGCTGTGACAAAGCTGAAGGTCGGCGGTCTGGAAATGGACCTTTTGGCGCGAACTGTGCGCCGCGATGGTCAGAAAATTCTTCTGCAACCGCGCGAATTTCGTTTGCTGGAATGCCTTATGCGGAATGCAGGCCGGGTTGTGACCCGCACGATGTTGCTCGAAAAAGTCTGGGACTATCACTTTGACCCCCAAACAAACGTCATCGACGTTCACATTTCCCGTTTGCGTGGAAAAATTGACAAAGAATTCGAAGAACCTTTGCTGCATACTGTGCGCGGCGCGGGCTATCGTTTGCAGGTCTAACACGATAAGGCCGAACGCAAGATGTTTGGCTCACTTCGTAAACTCTATCGCAACACGCTCTTTCGGCTTTCGCTATTGGGCGCGTTGCTCTTTGTACTCTCGCTCTTTGTAGCGTTGGGCTACATTTACTACGCGACCATCCAGAGCGAGTTGAGCCGAGTCGACCGCGCCAATGAGACGGAGATTGCGGAGCTTCAAGAATTCTATGATCGCGCGGGTACACGGGCCGTCAACCAAGCGCGCCAAATAGGGCTCATCGCCCCGCAAGAGCCAATGACGTCCCTGACCTCGCGTCAAATTTATCACCAAAATGGTATGGAACAAATCAACAATCTCGTCATTGCGAGAGGGTTGTCTTACGGCGATTTGCCCTATGAACGCGTCTATATTTTGCAGGCCGGCGACCGCGTCACCGGAAACCTTGCCTTACAACAATTGGAAAAAACCGGCGAGGAACCAAACCCATTATTAAGCGGGTCAGAAACGCGATTTACACAGGTGAATATTGTGTATCCGCTAAAGAAGTTAGATGATGCCGACCCGGAAGATCGCCGCGCGCGCGCTATGGTCGGGAATATTTTTCTGAACGGTAAATCCACAGCAAAAATTTTGGTTGGCCGGGATGTCGAAAATATAGAACGGACGGGTGAAAGGGTGCGCACCGCCATTTTGACCTCGGCAGGGATTGCCCTCCTGCTCGGTCTCCTCTCGTCCTTTTTTGTTTCCCGTCGTTTCGCGCGCCAAGTCGAAGGCTTTAACAGACTGGCGACCGACATTCGGGCGGGCAACCTCGACAGACGTGCGCCGCGAAATTATTCTGAAGATGAAATGGATCTCTTGGCAGAGCATTTGAATGCGATGCTGGATCATATCTCGCGTCTGATGCAGGCCATGCGATATGCAGGCGATAGCGTGGCGCATGATTTGCGAACGCCGCTGACTCGTTTGCGGACGCGGCTGGAAACGGCGGCTGTGGATTTGGGCGATACGGATGAGGCGATGATCCTCTACGAAGCGGCGGGCGACGCAGATCAGTTATTATCAACGTTCGACTCTGTTCTGCGGATTGCCCGTTTAGAAGCGGGAGAACGCCGCGAGCTCCTTAAACCTCTCGACCCTAAACCTATTCTGGACGATCTAGCCGAATTATATGAGCCAGCTTGTGAAGATGCGGGTTTGAGTTTTGAAGCTGACATAGCGCCGAAAACTCTCATTCTGGCGGACCGGGGATTGCTGTCTCAGGCCGTCTCTAATCTTTTAGAGAACGCCATCAAATATACACCGCGCGACGGATCTATAAAATTAGTGTCTCGCAAAAAGCGCGGCGGCGGTATTGAAATTGCCATTCGTGATGACGGTCCCGGTATTCCAAGTTGGGATAGGGAGCGGGTCAAGGAACGATTTGTTCGTTTGGATAAATCTCGGTCGCTGCCGGGGAGCGGTCTAGGATTGTCTTTGGTTGAAGCTGTGGCCGATCTTCACCGGGCCGAATTCGTTATGACGGATAATGAAGATTTATTGCCCGTCGATAAAGGGGGAGACCCGGACCGCCCGGGTCTGAGTGCAGCCTTGATTTTCCCGCGCGCGAAAGCCGAGTCTAAATCTTCCCAAATATAAAACCAACGTCATCTTAATTTTCTGAGGCCTGCGGGTTGAGGCGGGTTAAGCTGCGTTTTCCTGCGATGGGGGCGGCGGCGCATAAGGTACAGGTCCTGATTGTGGTGCCGGCTGAGCGGCGACGGCCGGGATTGGCGGCGGTGCAGGCACAGGTTCCGGTGAGGCCACGGTGTCGCTGGCTTGCAAAACCTCTGCAATGTCCTGAGCAAGCCTCGAAATTTCGCTGCCGACTTCATTTGATTCCGGCTCGGTTTGCTTGGCCTGTACGGTTGTCGGTAGGGTAAAGGTAACTGTTGTGCCTTCGCCGACGACAGAGCTTATCCTAAAGTTACCGCCATGCAGTTCGACCAGGGATTTTGAAAGCGCCAGACCCAGACCTGTGCCTTCGTGCTGACGAGAATGTTGACTGTCGATTTGCTCGAATGGCTGCGCCAGTCGCGCTATGTCTTCTTGTGAGATACCAATACCCGTATCGGAGACATGAATAATCAGACCGGCAGATTTCGGCTCGACAGAGATACGGACCATTCCACCTTCAGGCGTGAACTTAATGGCATTGGTTGTCAGGTTCAAAAGGATCTGCTTGACGGCCCGTGGGTCCGCTTGAATTTCCGGGGTTTGTGCGCCCTCATAAACGAGTTTCAGGCGATTTTCATCCGCGCGGCCACGGACAATACGAATAACTTGACCAATCATATCGGACATAATCATTGGCTCTGTATTGAGGGTCATTTTCCCGGCTTCAATCTTGGACATATCCAGAATATCATTGATAAGGGATAGTAAGTGCTGGCCGGAAAACAGGATGTCATTGACATATTCTTTGTACCGCGTGTCGCCCAGCGGTCCGAACATTTCCTTTTTCATAATGTCGGAAAATCCATTGATTGCGTTCAGGGGTGTTCGCAATTCATGAGACATATTGGCCAAAAATTCTGATTTTGATTGATTGGCTTCTTCGGCGCGGATTTTTTCTTGCTCATAATTTTCAGCCAGTTCAACGATGCGAACTTGAGATTTGCGGAGTACGTTGATGGTTTTTTCCAGAGCGTCTTGATTGACTTGAAGTTGCTGCTCTCGGGTTCGGATTGCCGTGACTTCAGTTCCGATGGAGACCCGTCCGCCATCAGCGGTATGTGTTTCGAGATAACGTAACCAACGGCCATCTTTCAGTTGGATTTCACTGCCAACGGAACTTTCAATCTCTGCAGTTTGGGCGATGTGTTGGGTCGCATGATATTCGACCATGGCATAGGGCATGCCTTGCTCTAATTGTCCCGGCTCGAACCCAAAAAAGTCTTCGAATTTGTTGTTCCACAAGACGAGGCGGTCCATTTGGTCCCAAATCACAAAACTGTCGTTCATGGACCGCAAGGCGTCGAAAAGACGGGCTTCAGCGGATTGCAGCCGGGCCTGCGCTCCGCGCGCCTCTGTGATGTCCAGTGCCATGCCAATGACGAGTTTTGTTTGGTCATCCCGCTGGGTGGGACGCCCACGGCACGATAAGAAAATTGGAAGACTTTCAACGCCCAATTCAACTTCGAAAGGTCCGTTGATTGCCGCGCGCTTCAGAAGATTGTAAAACTGATCGCGATTTCGCGTTTGGAAGAGTGCCAAAAATTTCGGAAGCGGAAGCAAGGTTTCGGTTTCAGAAAGCCCCATTGTTTTTGCCAGAGATTTAGACAGAAACGCTGTGTTCCGGGTTAAATCAACCTCCCAGATACCGCCATCGGAGCCATCAACCGCCGCGCGATATCGTTGGCGTGAAATTTCCTCGACATTGTTTTGCTGACGGACAGCATCAATCTGTTTTAGCAGTTGACTCATCAGGACCCAAATCAGCCAGGCTGATCCCAAAAAGAGCAAGCCGAACAGCATCAAGTTTTGGATCACGCTGGAGTTAGACTGCCGAGGTTGCACGTCCATCACGGAGAGGTAAGAGTTTGGAATTCTAACAGCTCCGAACCAGGCCTTTTCTCCGTCGAGGGAATGTTGTGCGACGCTTGAGTTTGCGGTTCCGCGAACGGCGTCGGTAAGACGGTTCGCTGAAATGCGGTAAAATGTTTGCGGGCCTTGTGATGCGACAGCGGGTGGACCGTCAATGACCCGGCCTGAGTCGCGGATAAGCGACCGCGTTCCATCACGTTCACCAATTAATGTGCCGGGGGCGAGGGCCACGACTAAATAATTATCGCCTGCTTTTCGCGTTACGACGGGTGTCGCCGTAGCTTTGTCATTAATGAGGGAGTCCACGGTGACACCGTCTTTGGGGAAATTCCGGCGATCCAAGGCGGCGAGCTGTGGGCCGGCGCCGCGCGTGTCGGCCAATACATTCCCATTTCCGTCCAAAAATGCAGCGCCGACAACATTGCGGGATCGCGCGGCAAAATTCACCATTTGTTGTGGGCTGCCACGCAAAGCCAGAGCGGTATCCAACCATTCGATTTCTGCATCCAAAGCGCGCGTCACTGACCCGGCATCCGCCGTCAGCGACGCTTCGAAGCGGTTGATTTGATCTTGTCTATCCGTGTTGACGTCATGGATGAATTTGGTGGCGGCCAGAACGATGAAAAGTGTAAAAAACAAGAGGGTCGCAGCGAGTAATCTTTTGAATGCGGCCCGTCCGCCCAAGCGCTCCGATAAGCGGCTTACAAAATCATCGCCGTATGAACCTGTTCCGGGCGGCGCAGAGAACGCCGGTTGTCCGGTTCCGGGCTGACCTGCGGGGCGTTGTATCGTTGGGCGGCCCGCTAGGGGTGGATGTACGGGCCCAGGGCGGCCTTGAATTTGCCGACCCTGAACCGGATGTCCTTGAAGTTGATGGTTTGAGCCCTGATGATTCTGGGCAGGGCGTGGGTGATGACCGGGGATTGTGGGCGCTTGCGGCGCAGTGTTTTGCGCTCTGTAGGGTTTCGGAGGGGTATAGGGGTGAGCGGTCTGGGCTGGCGGCGCAATAGCGGAGCCTTGCCCGGTTACCGGTGCATTTGAGCGATAGGGCTGCTGACCACGACCATTTTGCAAAACAATATTCCCCTTTGCCAAGCGGCAAGCCCTGTTGCGTCCCCGGATTTCTCATAGTCGCGTTAGCGCTTAAGAAAGGCCTACGAATCATCCTACTATAGGGTTAACGTCGACCGTGGGTACAGTCGAACAAAACGTGGTTAATATTGTATTGAAATTCCGGTCCAAACGGTCGTTTGTACTGGGAAATCGTTCCTAACCCGATATTAAATGCGGGGTTCGGGTTCCGGACGCCCAATTGCGTAACCTTGGGCCGCGTCAAAGCCGAGTTCCGTGACGAATGTTCTGATTTCTTCGGTCTCGACACCTTCCGCGATAAAACGCACGTCCAGAGCGTCTCGGAGAGACAAAAGCGCCTTTAAAATTGCGCGATCTCGCGCTGTGTTAAAGGCAGCGGCCACGAAACCACCGTCAATTTTCAGCCAGTTACACGGCAGCGCCCGAAGATAACGGATAGAGGCAGCCCCCGCGCCAACATCATCTAAACACACAGGATGCCCGCGCGTTTTCAATTCCGAGAGCAGCGCGTCAGCTAAACCCAACTCCTGCATATCCCAGCTTTCGGTCAGTTCGATAATCAGTTTCGTTGGCGAGGCCTTGAGCGCAGTCAAACAAGCCATGACTGAGGCTTTAAAATTCGGTTTGTCGACGGAGGCACCGGACAAGTTGATGGCAATGCCCGACTCGTCCGGATATTCATTCAGCACCAAAATAGCTTGGGCCAGCATCGAAAGATCTAAATCCTTGATGACGCCGGACACCTCGGCCGGACGTAGAACGCCTTCCAAATGATCTTCATGGTCGAAGCGAACCAACCATTCGTGGTGGTGGACTTCCCCATCTGATAGATTGACAATGGGTTGGCGCAACACGGAAAACCGCTGTTCTGATACGTGGTCGCGAAACCCTTCAGCTGTATGTAAAATCGACATGGGCGAGCGATAGCAGCAAAGACAAAAGAAACCGTTTACACGTCTTCGTTTTCTTAGCCCCGGGTCTTCTGTGCGATTTCCAACACGTTCTTGCTCGGCTTGGCGGCGATAATACGGTCAAGTTGTGCGCGGATGAGGTCTTGGCGGCCTTTATCTAATTTGCGCCAAATTTCGAATGCGCCAAGAAGACGTGCGGCGACTTGCGGATTTCGTCCGTCCATTTCCAACACTTGATCGGCGAAGAATGTATACCCTGAGCCGTCTATTTTGTGGAATAATTCCGCATTGCCCATGGCAAATCCACCGACCAGTGCGCGCACGCGGTTTGGATTATTTCGCTCATATCGTGGCGTTTCGGCCAAACGGATAATGGAGTGAATACCGCCTGCATGTGGACGCATGGCTTGGACAGAAAACCATTTATCCAAGACCAAGGGGTTCTTTTCCCATTTGGCGTAAAAGTCTTCCATGGTCGTCTCAACGCGCTGACCGCCCAGACGGGTGAGCGTGATAAGAGCCGAGAGTTCATCCGTCATATTTGTGGCTTCGGACAGTTGGATTTGCGCCAGACTCGCCGCGAGCGGATCATGGCGGGCCGCGAGAAGGGCGAGGCAACGATTACGCAAAGCTCGGCGTCCGGCGGAGCGCGCATCGGGACTGAAGGGACCTGTGTCTGATAGGGCGTGATAGCGCTCTACCAAACCGTCGCGCAGATGGTCTGCGATAGCGCGGGAAAGCCATTTTCCCGCTTCGTGAACCGCAATCGGGTCGGTTTCAGTCAGGCTTTGCAGGACTTCCATGGAGGCCGGAGGGGTGAGGGTTAAGGCTTTGAAAGCATTGTCAAATTCTGGATTATCCAAGGTGCGCTGGAGAGCTTCGCAATACCCCCGTAGCGCCGAATTGGGTTCAGGTGTTTCCCCGCTCTCAATCGCTTTCGCCATTTCGGCCATCATCTGACGGGCGAGCGTTTGTCCGGCTTCCCAGCGGTTGAACGGGTTTGGGTCAGCGCCCATCAAGCGCAGCAAATCTGCCGTCGAAAAATCGGTCTCTAAGGTCACTGGGGCAGAGAAGTCTTGCAGCACGGAAATAGAATGCGGCGCGTCAATTTTGGGATAGGTTACACTCGTGCCGGTGCTGGTCAGTAGGGTGAGCTGCGGCTCTGACAAGGGACCTTCATCCCCGACAATTTGCCAACGTATCGGAATGATAACGGGATGCTTTTTTTCCTGACCCGGTGTCGGGGCGGTGGACTGTATAAAGTGAATACGAGTCTCGCCGGAGGCTTCGGTTTCGCGCAAGACCTTGAGTTTTGGTGTCCCGGCTTGGCTATACCAGCGCAGGAAAGATTTCAGAGTTTTACCTGTTGCCTCTTCAAAACTCTCAATAAATTCTTCGACGGTTGCAGCAGTCCCATCGCATTTTTCGAAATAACGATCAGACCCTGCGCGGAAAGCTTCCGGCCCTA
>CALFWV010000053.1 GCA_937927825.1 uncultured Caulobacterales bacterium
GCCAGCACATCCGGCAAGGGTTCTGGGTCATATTTGAAGCCCCTAAAAGACACGTCAACACTGACCCGCGCGACGGCTCTTACACCGCCAGACCCCGATACGGTTAGCAATGATCGAACCAACCGCCCCCTCCGGAAAAGATAAGACAAATGTTCAAACCCACCCTTTGCAGCGCGGCCACTTTGTTGCTCGCGCTGGCGCCCTCTGCCTATGCGGATGAAAGTTCTGATGAGGACGTCATTATCGCGACGGCTCAAGTCTTATACACGGATCAAGTCAACGCCCTTAAATCTCCCACGCCGATCCTGGACGTCCCGCAAAGCCTGTCCATTACGACGGCAGATGAAATATCTCTGCGCGGATTTGAGAGCATTGCCCAGATCATCGACTACACCCCCGGCGTCAATAATTCCCAAGGCGAAGGCCATCGCGATTCCGTTGTGTTTCGCGGCGTGCGGTCCACGGCCGACTTTTTCATCGATGGCGTACGGGATGATGTGCAATATTACCGCCCCCTTTATAATTTGGAGCAAGTTGAAATTCTGCGGGGTCCCAACGCCCTTCTCTTTGGGCGCGGCGGCACAGGCGGCGTTTTAAACCGCGTCACAAAAAAAGGACAAATCGGCAAGCAGTTCACAGCCTATCAAGCCAGTCTCGATACATTTGGCGCTTTTGGCGGACAAATCGACCATAATTTTACCGCTAATGACAAAGCGGCCGTCCGCCTCAATGCAATGTATGAAAGCCTGAACAACCACCGAGATTTTTATGATGGCGAGCGCATCGGATTTAACCCGTCGGCCCGTCTCGCCCTATCGCCTGATACGACGGTGGACCTGTCTTATGAATATGCCGACCATCAACGCTTTGTTGATCGTGGGATTCCAACGGGGTCGGATGGCCGCCCGGTTGACGATTTTGAAGACATCGTTTTTGGCGATGCGGACCTCAACACAACAGAGCTGACCGCCCATCTGCTACGAGCGTCTGTCCAACACCGTTTTTCTGATGAACTAAAAGCAAATTTTGGCGCTTTTTATGGGGATTACGACAAGTTCTACGGTAATTTCTACGCCTCTGGATATGACCAAGCCAATACACCGGGCGTTGTCACGCTGGACGGATATGAGGATCAAACAGATCGCCAAAACTTTATCCTCTCCGGCAATCTCATTGGCGAGGCCGATACGGGCAGCTTGCACCATACGATCGTGACGGGCGCGGAATATATCAGCACGTCATCAGACCAATTCCGGTTCAATTCATTTTTCAACACGACGTCTGACGACAATGAGATTTTCTCGGTCCAGCGTCCTTTGACCCTGCGAAATGGAGTCGGCGTTAATGCGGCCGGTACTGCGACGGAAAATGATTTTACGGCCGATCTAAATGACGACACCCGCGTCAGTATCGATGTCTTTTCCGCCTATATCCAAGATGAAATCGCAATCTCAGACAAGCTCGACGTCATTATTGGGGCGCGTTTCGACAGTTTTGATATTGATGTGAATAATATCGTAGCGAATGAGCTGCGGTCCCGCAAAGACGAAGCGATCTCCCCTCGCTTTGGAGTGGTCTTCAAGCCACAGGAAAATATCTCGCTTTACGGCAGTTATAGCGAGAGCTTCCAACCCCGCAGTGGCGAGCAATTCGCGAATATCAATGGCGATAATGACGCGCTTGATCCGAATATTTTCACAAATCTTGAGGCCGGTTTAAAATGGGACTTCGCCGCCGGCCTGAGCTTCACAGCCGCGCTTTTCGAAATTGAGCAGGAATCTCCCGTCATCTCTGATGCAAATGCCGAGAGTTTCGACATCATCGAAACGTCCGTGAACGGGTTCGAAGCGCAGCTGCAGGGACAAATTACGCCGGATTGGTCTATTTCTGCGGGCTATAGCTTCCTCGACGGGGAGCAGGCCGATGGAACCTTGCGCCCGCGTGAGTTACCGGAAAACACGCTTTCCCTCTGGAACAGCTATCAGCTCACAGACGCGTTCGGCTTGGGGCTCGGCCTCAGCTATCAGGACGAGAGTTTCGTCAATAATAGCAATAGCGCCGTTTTGCCGAGCTACACCCGGTTTGACGCGGCGGCCTATTATGACGTGTCGGACGATCTCCGCCTTCAAGTGAATATTGAGAACCTCTCAGACACATTATACTTCCCGAATTCGCACAGCACCCATCAAGTCACGGTCGGCGCGCCTCTCAATGCGCGGTTTACGGTCAGCGGGAATTTTTAAACCGAGTCCGGCGAGTTGATAGGCTGTGCCGCAACTGAAAACAGGGGATGAAGATAGGTTCAGCCATTGCACCGCGATCTCCTCGATTCGCAGACTTCAAGAAAAAAACCGTTGTCAAGGTGTATACCCTTGATGACGGCCTCTTTGTTGCCCCAAAGTCAATTCGGAGGGGACTTATTTTTTAAACAGGTTAGGCATAGATGCGGATTTAGGCGTAGCCGGACGATAGGTCTTGGAATTTGTGTTTTTGCCATATTTATAAACAAAATGGCTATCGGCGGACATTGACGCATCTCTCGCGACAGGGGCTTCGATTGGCTCCTTAACGACACGAACAATCCGGCGGTTAGTGTGCGGCGCGGCATCAATAAGAACCGCTGGCTTCACGACGTGACGGGTTGGGGTAGATACAGGCGATGTTTCGCTGAACTGAGCTGGAGTCGCCACTGCCTCACTGCCTGCAAAGGCAGAGGTGCTAATTAGAGATAGAGCTAATGTAACAACTGTCGTTTTGATCGTTTTCATCGTCTTAGTCCTTTTTCTACCCGCTTCACTCACTTACAACCTATGCTTTTATATATTAACAACCCTTGAATTTTCAAGTAAGAAATATACCTATTTTTTTCAGTGCTTTATATGGATTTTTCCTTGAAAAACTACGAAACTATTCGAAATTTCAATTAAGACTTCCGCTGTTTACTCACCTTTAGGTTTATATACTGGAGAAAAAATCGATAATAACGGGAAAGTCTAAAGCCGAATACGGGTCACAGCCTTTGGGATCTGACGGAGGTGTTACAGAACTATGTGTGGAAACTCCAGATATGCCACGAGGATAACCCTGAACCTACCGCCCCAAATTGACCCTGCATTGGCCTCGCCCATCACCCGCACGATAAAAAACGAGGCTGCCCCAAAATATGTCAACTAAGTGGAGCAGCCCCGTATATCCCGCGAGACCTTCAGGATGCAGTTATTTTTTGAACAGGTTCGGCATAGGACCTGATAATTTGTCTGAAGGGCGGTAGCTCTTGCTGGCTACGCTTTTGCTATATTTATAGATAAAACGACTATCTTCCGTTATAGAGATCGCTGTCCCGCGCGGCGTTTTGATTGGCTCCTTGACCACCCGAACACTGCGGCGTTGGTTTGTTTTTAGAACAAGCGGGAGCGCGTCAGGAGGAGCCGCAGCGTTAATGACAGATGCATTCAGGCCTGTCGACGGAACCTGGGCTGTCGACGGGATCTGGGCTAGGACATCACGGGGAGTCTCACGGGCGCTGCCGGCAACAGCAGATGTACTGACGAGCATGGTCGCTAATATGGCACGTATAGGCGTTATAATTCTCATCCGTCTAATCTCGAGCTGAGGTCAATGGTTATAAAACAACCTAAACGATTATTTATAAATATTCTTTGAATATTCAATCAGAAGTATAATTTTATGCAGAGCTCGAACGAAATTTATGCCGCTGCTGATAGCCATAGAGGCAGAAACGCAATCCTCCGGATGGACATAAAGACTTACAGGGCGGAGGCGAAACACCTCCCCCGCCTTGCACCTAGCCGTCACTCTCCGGCGCAAAAGCAAAAGCCGGATCAACCCTAAGGGTTGCCCGGCCGTAAACTCGGATGAAACTTTGAGGCCTGTCTATTTTTTGAACAGGTTCGGCATGCTTGCATTTTTAGGCGCAGCCGGACGATACATTTTCGTATTCGTGTTTTTTGGTGATGTGAAAATAAACCTCTCACCAGCCGTCATTGACGCTTCACGTGCCACTGGAATAGCGACCGGCTCGTGAATGACGCGAACGACCTTGCGGGATGGGGCGCGTCTTTCGAGCAAAACGGGCGCTTTGACGGGCAATACAATGGCATTAGAGGACGCGATAACAGGTGTTACTGTAGGCGCGGGAGCAGATGTCCCATCATTGGCAAATGCGGATGTAGCGGCCATGGCCAAAAATCCTGCTAATACGGTCGTTCTAATACTTGTCATGTCCCACTAATCTCCGGTTGACGTTGATAAGAGATATAGCAGGCTCAACTGAACGGTATTTGAAACTTCAATGAAAAGAACTTTTTGTTTTATTTCAATGTTTTAGAGGAATTTTTGATAAATTTGGGCTCTAATTTTTGGAAATTAACCATAATTTTCAGCGTCCCCCTCGGCCCGGGAGAGAGATGTGATACAGATAAGAAAGGATTTGCAAGTGTCGCGCCAAAAATCGCCTTGGCGCGCCCTTAACTGGCGTTAAACAGTCAAAACGCTGAAAAACAGGCAAAATTTGCTAATGCGCCGCAGCGCCGCCTTCCGGCATGGTGACACCGGGTGTCCCCATCATCAGTCCGGCAAATTCGGCTTCATCCGTGCTTGTCCACTTCACCGGCTTAATCTCGGTCGTCAGCGCATGTTTGAGAACTTCACTAACGTGATTGACCGGAATGATTTCCAACGCACCTTTGACGCTATCAGGGATATCCGCGAGGTCTTTCTCATTATCAATCGGAATCAAGACCGTTTTCACGCCACCGCGCAGGGCCGCAAGGAGCTTTTCCTTCAGCCCCCCAATTGGCATCACGCGACCCCGCAAGGTCACCTCGCCCGTCATGGCAATATCATTGCGTACCGGGATTTGCGTCAACACAGACACAATCGCCGTGACCATGCCGATACCCGCGCTTGGTCCGTCTTTTGGCGTCGCCCCGTCCGGGACATGAACGTGAATGTCGTTAGACCGGAATTTGCGCGGCGAAATTCCCAGTTCAGGCGCTTTAGCCTGCACATAGGAGTTCGCAGCCGAAATCGACTCTTTCATGACGTCTTTCAGATTTCCGGTGACCGTCATCTTGCCTTTGCCGGGCATGGCGAGCGCTTCAATGGTCAGAATGTCGCCGCCGACGGAGGTCCAGGCCAATCCCGTTACAACGCCGATTTGGTCATCCGTATCGGTTTTCCCAAAGCGGTATTTCTTCACACCGAGCAAATCATCCAAATGTTCGGAATCAACGTCCAGATGCTCGGCGTCTTTCGAAACGATGGTTTTCAGAACTTTCCGCGCCAAAGATGCGATTTCCCGCTTCAACCCTCGCACCCCTGCCTCTCGGGTATAGTACCGAATGATGTCGCGCAGGGCGTCTTCCGTTAGTGAGAACTCTTCCGCCTTCAAACCATGCTCTTTAACCTGCTCCGGGATGAGATGGCGTTTGGCAATCTCGACCTTTTCGTCTTCGGTGTAACCGGGGATTCGAATAATTTCCATCCGGTCCAGAAGCGGCTGCGCCATGTCCAGACTATTTGCCGTTGTAATGAACATCACGTCGGACAGATCGTAATCGACGTCCAAATAATGATCGTTAAATGTATCATTCTGCTCGGGATCCAAAACCTCCAGCAGTGCCGATGACGGATCGCCGCGATGATCTTGGCCCATTTTATCGATTTCATCAAACAGGAAGAGCGGGTTATTGAACTTCGCCTTTTTCATCGACTGTATAACGCGGCCCGGCATGGAGCCAATATATGTGCGGCGATGTCCGCGAATTTCGCTCTCATCGCGTACGCCGCCCAGCGACACACGCACAAATTCACGGCCCGTCGCGCGCGCCACGGACTTACCCAGCGAGGTTTTACCGACGCCCGGCGGTCCGACAAGGCAGAGGATTGGCCCCTTCACCTTTTTTGTCCGCGTCTGCACGGCGAGATGTTCGATAATGCGGTCTTTGACCTTATCCAGACCATAGTGATCTTTGTCGAGAATGGCCTGCGCTTTGGCAAGGTCGCGTTGAACACGTTTCTTCTTGCCCCACGGCACGGACAACATCCAATCGATGTAATTGCGGCTGACATTGGCCTCAGCACTCATCGGGGACATGCGTTGCAAGCGGGACATTTCTTTGTCAATTTTCTCTTTGGCTTCCACCGTGAGTTTGGTTTTCTCGACCTTTTCTCGAATTTCTTCCATCTCATCCGGACCGTCGCCGCCGCCCAGCTCTGTCTGAATGGCCTTCATTTGCTCATTCAGATAATATTCGCGCTGAGTCTTTTCCATCTGGCGTTTGACACGGCCACGGATTTTTTTCTCGACTTTCAGGATAGACGCTTCACCGTCCAGCAGTTCCAAGATTTGCGCCAAGCGGTCACCTACCTCGGTCGTGTCCAGCAAGGCTTGCTTACGCTCAATATCCGCACCGAGATGAACCGCGACGATATCAGACAGCCTTGACGCATCCGAGGTGTCGGACACAGAAGTGATGACCTCATCCGCCACTTTTTTGTTCAATTTGCCATAGGTCTCAAAACCCTTGCGAACCTGTTTAGCCATCGCAGCGACGTGATCTTTATCCGCTTGCTCGCTCTCCGTGATACGGACGTCGCCTTCTAAGAAATCACCAAAGCTCAGATTACTGACCGCCACACGGTCCTCGCCCTCGACCAGAACGCGGACGGTGCCATCGGGCAGTTTCAATAATTGCAGGATTTTGGCGATACATCCGCGCTCGAATAACTCTTCGGCGATGGGATCATCGGTGCCCGAGTCTTTTTGCGTCAGCAGAACAATCCGCTTCTCCGCCTTCATGACATCTTCCAAAGCTGCAATCGACTTTTCGCGCCCAACAAAGAGCGGCACGACCATATGCGGAAATACCACAATATCGCGAAGCGGCAGGATGGGGAGGCGTTGCAGGTCAGTCATGACAGAGTCGGTCCTATTCTAATTACCTATATACTTGGGGACCGCCGCACGGAACGGCAAGCACTTCTCCAAATTTAGGTTGATAAAAATTGATTGGCGGCGTTTATCTTATCAATGCTACGTGACGTTTATGAGCCGTAAATACCGCATTTCCTCTCCAAAGATTTTTGAGCCCGTCCTGACAAAGTCAAAAACCTTCCGAGAACATGACTGGCTCTTCGATGTTAACCCCGGGATTGTAACTGGTTTTCAGCCCGACGTTAGAATTTCATTTAATTCCAATGCGGCATTTACAAATAATGACTTTGGCCATGTGGCAACACTCAATCGGCAGTTGGTCGCGCATTCGAATTTTACAGCTAGCGGCGAGGACTTATCTCTCTCGCAACTTGAAATATATACTTATGTGACAATGACCCATGAAGATGAGGCTTTTTTGACGATGACGTCCTCGGAGGGCTCAGAAACGCCCCTTCGCCCCGCGCATATTTTCCGCGCGAGTGATGTTTTGGCGGCGGAACTCGCCGTGAAACTCAACATTGGTTATTCTGCATTGCCGGAATTTTTATTAGCGGGTCAAATCTCCAATAATGGGACCTACAAACCTTTGCTAATCGGCGGGCAAGTGTCTCCGACTTATCTTCGGATTGAGTCCTCAGGTCCACCTGACCTAGATCTCGGCGAGATACATGGGACGATCTTCAGTTCACTTGCGCCTATTGTGGACGCCCCTTGGCGACCCTTTGGCCACACCCAAAACATCGTCTCAATGGTCGGCTCTGAGTGACAAAATTGCACGAATCGTCTGAACGAAAAACTGTTGGCTTATTGCTTATTGGCGGCCCGCATCATATTTTTCACCTCGTTCCAATTGCGGCGGAACTGGAGGCCTATCCAAATATAGATGTGCACGTCTTTGTGACTTCCGCTTTTGAAGCCCGAACATGTGAAACTGTGTTGTCATCACTCGGCGCACTGCGCTCGCGGGTAAAAGTGCTAAAGATAAACGCGCTTGCAAGACGGATCTCTCCGAAGTTAGGTTTTTTGGTTTCGCATTTGAAAATCTGGAATAATTTAGACGCTCTCGTCGTCGTCGAACGCACGTCCACGATATTGAGGTATTTTTCCAAACGTTTGCCTCCCTTTATTCATATTCCGCATGGCGCTGGAGATCGAGCCAAGAGCTATGACAGCCGGATTAGACATTTCGACTATGTCCTCGTCGCAGGCGAAAAAGATAAGAAGCGAATGGTGGAACTCGGCCTCGTCAGCGATGAGACCTGTCAAGTCACAGGGTACATCAAGCCTTTTGCCGTGAAACAAATTCATCCAAAGGTTCCGGCCATTTTTGGAAATTCACGGCCCACCGTCCTTTATAATCCGCACTTCAACGAGGAGCTGTCATCTTGGACCGTCTTTGGTCACGCGCTGCTTGAGGCCTTCTCAAAGAAACCAGAGATGAATTTCATCTTTGCGCCGCATATTCGGTTATTTGCAAACAAGGCCCCAGAGTTACGCGAACGTGTAGAGGCCTTTTCAAAGTTCGAGAACATTCACATCGACCTCGGAAGTTCGAAATCCTCGGATATGAGTTACACGAGAGCCGCTGATATCTATATCGGGGATGTCAGCAGTCAGGTCTATGAGTTCCTCTCAGGCCCTAAGCCGTGCATATTTGTCACGGAGCCGTCAACGCAATGGGAGGAAAATCCCGATTACGCGCATTGGCTATATGGTCCCGTTTGTAACTCTGTTTCAGATGTAATGGCGGCGCTGAACCGCTCGATGCTTGATCTGCCAAACTATGCACAAGCGCAGACGAAAGGCTGCCTAGCGGCAACAGGTGATCCGTCGTGGAACCCCATCCGTCGCGCAGCAGAGGCAGTGGTGTCAATTCTGGAGGACGTCTGAGGCGTTTCGTTTTCTAATCATCCTTCGTGTGAGAATAATGACCAAAGCAACCTCGATGGCCGCGCCCGCAATCGCAGCCCATCCTATCGAGAACAGACCAAACCTTTCGGACAAAATAAAAAATAGTCCAATAAATGTAACTGTCCCCGCGACGCGGACGCAAATCGCAGCCCCCGGGCGCATCATAACATAAAAGACTGTGTAGAAAGGTGTCGCGATCCCAATTAACGACGATGCAATAAGCAGCATCACAGAGAGTGACGGCGCATCAACAAAACTTTCGTCAAAGGCAGTCTTCAAAACCGTATCACCAAACATGAGGACGATGGCTGATATGACAAAACCGACAAGCCCGATGCCAAGGGCTGCACGCGCTGTTGTTCGGCTCAAGGCTTTGAAATCGACATTTACGGCCATACGGCTAAGTTCAGGGAATAGGACTTGGTCAAACAAAGTAACGCCGCGACTGAGCAATCGAGAGATCTCTTCCGCGATGCGGTAAACTGCGAGCAGGGCCGGACCGAAAACAAGCATGACCGCGAGACTGGGGAAATTCATTTTCAAGGCATTCAACGTCGAATCGATGTTGGTCTTCAGAATGAAAGGATAAAGTCCCGGAAACTCTTTTGGGCGGCAGGCCTTCACCCGCCTGATGAGTGGCCAAAAATGGCGCTTATGAATTTCTATTGCGGCGAAAACCTGAAGAACCAAAAAGCTCAAAAGCGAGGCGGCGTACCAGACGCCGAGAAAGCCGAAAATCCCCCAGCCTTGATGCGCGGCAATAACAACACCAATTAATCGCACGCTTGGCATGACCAAAGCTCTTACTGCGAGTACGGAAAATTTATCGAACAGCCTAAAAATGCCGACGGCAACATTCGTCTGCCGAAACAGGATGACAGTACAGTAAATGATGACGAGCTGTTTTAACGAGACGCCTCTCTCGGACGAGGTTGTTTCCGGTATGACCCCTGTGCCCATCAACGAACTGACCCAGAGGAACACACCAAAACAGGTAATCGCCGCGAGAAAAGCCAATAGGGCGGCAAAAGCGTCTAAGAGCAAGCCCGTCTTTACGAGTTGCGAAAACCGATTGGCATTTTTGACCTTCACCTCATCAGACCCAAAGCGGATCAATGCTTGCCAACTATGGAAAGAAGCTACCTCTGAGAAAAAAAGCATATAGGCGTGGATGAACAATAATGTCCCAAAGGCAACATTGTCAGAGAGCGCCTTGGCCGTGATAACGAGCGTTGCCACACCCATGAGTGCAGCCAGCAACCGCGCCGCACCCAAAAGCCCCGTATTGGACAACATACGGCCACGCACGCCAAACTTTGAGGCGCGCGAAAAGTCGTAATTCACAGGTTGAGTGTGCGTTGAACTCATTTCCCGACCTTAATCGGACAAAATAGAAAAATCGTCTGAGAAATTACAAAACATCCTGTGGCTGGAATCAAAACCACGTGAGAGGATACAGGTATAAGTTTGGAAGTGTCTCAAGGCCGGTCAACTCAACACCAGCAAAGGACTGAGTGCTCTTAACAAAAACGGGGACCGTGGTCCCCGCTTCAACTCTTTGCTGTGTCAATCCGCGCTACGCGGACTTATCCGCCGTCTTTTTCGTCTTAGCGTGAACGAGTAGTGGCTCAGCATTTCCGTCCAGGACTTCTGCATTAATCACAACCTCTTCGACGCCTTCATAAGTCGGGAGGTCAAACATGGAGTCGAGCAGGATGCCTTCCATGATAGAGCGTAGGCCCCGCGCGCCTGTCTTACGCTTCAGCGCTTTCTTGGCGATGGATTTCAACGCGTCCTCGGTAAAGGTCAGCTTCACATTCTCCATTTGGAAAAGCGTCTGATATTGTTTGACCAAAGCATTCCGCGGCTGCGTCAAGATTGTGATCAGCGCACTTTCGTCCAGATCCGTCAGCGTCGCGATAACAGGCAGACGGCCGACGAATTCCGGGATGAGTCCGAAACGCGTGAGGTCTTCGGGCTCTACGCCTTGCAAAATCTCGCCGACTTGGCGTTTATCCGTGTCTTTGACAGAGCCGCCGAAGCCAATGGAGCTCTCATCGCCGCGACTGGCAATGACTTTGTCGAGCCCGGCAAATGCACCGCCGACGACGAACAAGATGTTCGTGGTGTCCACTTGTAGGAATTCCTGTTGCGGATGTTTCCGGCCGCCCTGCGGCGGAACGGAGGCCACGGTGCCTTCCATAATCTTCAACAGCGCCTGCTGCACGCCCTCACCCGACACGTCGCGTGTGATGGACGGGTTATCGGATTTGCGAGAAATCTTATCGACCTCATCAATATAAACGATACCGCGCTGGGCGCGTTCAACATTGTAATCCGCCGATTGCAGCAATTTCAGAATGATGTTCTCAACGTCTTCACCGACATAACCGGCTTCGGTCAAGGTCGTCGCATCGGCCATTGTGAACGGAACATCCAAGATTCGCGCGAGCGTTTGCGCGAGAAGCGTTTTACCGCACCCCGTTGGACCCACGAGAAGAATGTTAGATTTCGCCAATTCCACATCCGGATTGGACGCAGAATGATTCAGACGTTTATAATGGTTATGGACCGCAACGGACAGGACGCGTTTCGCATAGGCTTGTCCAATGACGTAATCATCGAGGATTTGCGTAATCTCTTGCGGCGTCGGGACGCCTTCTTGCGTTTTGGCGAGAGAGCCTTTGCCCTCTTCCTTGATAATATCCATGCACAGCTCGACGCATTCATCGCAGATGAAGACGGTCGGTCCGGCAATAAGTTTACGAACTTCGTGCTGCGACTTACCGCAGAAGGAGCAGTAGAGCGTATTCTTGCTGTCCGTTGTATTCTTGCTCATGGTCTACCTTATATTCCTCGGTTCAAACCCGCCTGGAGGTGCAAGTTCAGTGCCGAATGCGCCCTGCATTGCGCAAGGGATTGAATCACCCTCGCACAAAAACCTTAAGGTCAGGCTTACACATCGTCAAAGACGAAAAGAAAGTCTAACTTACAGCTTTAGGGCATTTTGCGTGCCCTAAAGCGTTAAATCAGCCTAAGTCTCGCCGCGTTTTGTGTAAACATGGTCAACAATTCCGAAATCTTTGGCCTCTTGCGCGCTCATAAAGTGATCGCGGTCGAGGGTTTTCTCGATGACAGCATATTTATTGCCGGTGTGTTTGACATAAATCTCGTTCAGACGCTTTTTCATCGCAAGGATGTCTTTGGCGTGGCGCTCAATATCAGACGCCTGACCGCGGAAACCACCGGAGGGCTGATGCACCATAACGCGCGCATTCGGCAGCGCGACGCGCATATCGGCTTCACCAGCCGCCAAGAGCAAGGACCCCATAGAGCAAGCCTGACCAATACAGACGGTTGAAACCGGGCATTTGATATATTGCATCGTGTCGTAAATCGCCATGCCGGCCGTCACAACACCGCCCGGGCTGTTGATATACATGCTGATTTCTTTTTTCGGGTTCTCACTCTCTAGGAAGAGCAGCTGCGATGTAATCAAGGACGCCATGCCGTCTTCGACAACACCGGTCAGAAAAATAATACGGTCTTTCAGCAGGCGAGAGAATATGTCGAACGCGCGCTCTCCGCGGGAGGTTTGTTCAACAACCATCGGGACGAGGTTCATTAAAGTATCTTGGGGGTCATGCATCATAAGTTTATCCTTTGGGCCCGCGAGGCAGAACGCCAGGGCAAATCAGTTAATCCCATATTGCCCTCTCGCGCAGCGCTTTCAAGTGCCAAAACTGGGGTAATCTTGGCGTAGGGTTAACACGTCGCCGGTAATCGCCATGTCTCAGGTCGCTTTGGGTTCAATGTGTTGAGCGTGGCATCGGCGCACCAATAATGACCGCATCATACTGACCACAAGCCGATCGCAAGGGCGTTAAAATGTCGAGATCCGTGATCACCTTTGGACCGCTATACCATTGGGCAGGTTCTCCAACACGGGTGGTTGTTTTATTCCCGGGATGCGGACTTCGATCTATGAGGGCAATATAGCCCTCGTCATCCACGACGGCGCCCACACGTTTCGGGAAGACAACGAGTTGATCTTTTCGCTTCCCATCATCTAAAAAGAAGCACCCATCTTTGAGGCGAATTTTCCCTTCCCCAGAATACCCAAAAATCACCATTGGCTCCTGAATTGTGCCATGCGCGAAATGCCGGATAAGCGGGGCGACCTGAGCAGACAGGACCTCAGGTGGATCAAGCGGCCCATTATAATTAAGCTCCACCATCGGATCATATCTAAAGCGATCAAGAGTCGGAAAGGTTTTGAAATCTTCTTCATAGAGGTCGAGATGGGCGACGACTTTTCCCTTCAGAATATCGACAGAACTTGTGCTTTCCAGATTATGTTCGGGATAAAGCACTGCGACAGCAGCATGAAACTCGCTAGATTTAGCCTCCAGCGCCTCGGCCGTGTATTTCACTGTATTGGGTTTAAATATCGGATTTGACGTATATCTTGCCAGAGTCGTTTCCGCGTCTTCCAGAAACGAAAATAGATAGTGAATATCGGGCTCTTGAGACAACCTAAACTCCACAAAATTCTCTGGCGCTTCGGCGCGAAGCCGCGCGTCCAAAGCTCTTGCCTCAGCGTTATTTTGACGGGCAAATAAGACCTGTGGGGATCTCCAAAACGATTGAGAGACCTCATCCGTCTCGGGCGGGGGCACCGCCGGGCTGGCAGGGGCCTTTTTTACGCTGGCAAAACCGGCTTTTGAAACGCTATATGTCTGCCCACTCGAAACGACAGTCGAACAACCGAGCAGCCCAAGAATAAGGCCCGGTCCGAGGGCAACTTGGAGCCGCCCCACCCGCACAGCCTACTCTCGGCCAACCGGATAAAATCCGACCGTGTGGCTCGTGTCGGGACGTTCGTCGCGTTCGCTGTACGGAAAATTATTAAACCATCCCAAAACGACCCTGTTATCCGGTAAGGTGACAGCTTGGATGCCATTAATATTCTCTGCCTGTTCGCCTGTTGCGAGCGTGAATTCATTTGAAACCACATTCAGTCCGGCATCCAAAACCAAGGCGCGGATTTCCAATGCCGTCGACTCGCCATCTTCGCCCGGCACTTGTGCCTGCCACGTTAATAGCAGCTCATTCGTGTTCAGCGGCGTCAAAATATAAAAAGCCAGATTGCCTGACGTTTCTGTTGAAACCGAACGTAAGCTCGGACCGAGTGTCACGCTATCCGACCCGAAGGTTCCATTCGGTTGCACAATGCGGGCTTGGATTTCACGCCGACCATCTTCCTCATCCGAGTGGTTCAACCACGCGACGACCATATTGCCGTCGGTCAGTGTTGCGGATTGCGGGTTCAGTTGATGTCCCGTCGTCGTCTCATTGACGGTGACCTGCTGGCCCAAAAGAATGCCGTCTTCATTCGCGCGCTGCATACGAATGTCATAGCCCGCATCTTCCGTATTCTGGGACCAAGCCGTCAAATAAGAGCCCCCCGCATAAGACGTCGCCGTCATCCGGTTGCCGCCATTTGCCGTGGAATTGGACTCGTACTGACCTAAATCATGGCTCACGACTTGCCCGAACCTATCAACGA
Source organism: uncultured Caulobacterales bacterium (assembly GCA_937927825.1). Taxonomy (GTDB): domain Bacteria; phylum Pseudomonadota; class Alphaproteobacteria; order Caulobacterales; family Maricaulaceae; genus Litorimonas. The sequence continues at coordinate 14,442 of CALFWV010000053.1, forward strand.
CATAAGAGGTCATATTGACCTTTGCGTCCGGATCACGGGCATCATCCGTTGTTCTTTCCGACAAAGTCAGAAGCACATTATCCGTGCCGATTGCCGTATAGGCGCCGCCCATTGTTCTTTGTGTATATTCCGATTGCGCAATCAATGTGTCTCCAAATCCATCAACTTCGCCGTCAACCAAACCCCGGAACGATTCATATCCAATCGTGAGTCCGTTTCCGAACTGGATCTTCCCATTCAGATTATAGAGCGTGTTTCCGCTTTGCACTGTCGCGAAGGTGACCCCGTAAGTGTATAAATTATAGGATTGACCATCCTCTTCTGATGTACCCTGATCGCCGCCCATGAAGACACCATCCGTTTGCACTCCGGTTTTCTCGCCGTCGACCGTAAAGGCCTGCGACGAGATAGGCATGTCGCGACCACCACTGCTGGCCGTCCAATGCACCCGATATCCGCCGTCTGCCTCTGTCGTGAGGCCAATAATACGATCAAGCGGTTTATCCCCGTCATAAATACTGGGGTCCGGCACGGTTTGGCTCGGGGTGGTTGGACCGCCTGTGCCATATTCGGTGCTCTCGGACAGAACGACATTTGTTTTCAAATCCTCAACATTTAACGATACCGTCGAAACGGTTGTATTCGTCCCGTCAGAGACGGAAACTTCAAATGAGAGAGACCCGTCCGCCTCCAATTCAGGTGCGGTCAAATTCAGTTTTGCGTCGGTCGCGGTGCCGATATCCACACTCGGCCCTGACAGTTGTCGCCAGCTATAAGACAAGCGGTCTCCCTCACGATCCGTGGACCCAGAAGCATCCAGCTCAAAGGGCTGGCCTTCGGTGACAACGCTGAGTTTAGATACCGTAACGACAGGCGACTGGTTTACAGCGGGAGGCGGCGTCGAGGTGGACGGACTATTGCTACTGCCGCCCCCACCGCACGCCGTGCATAATAATAATGCGAGGGACGACACAGCAATCTTCGGATGACGGGCAAAGACCGCGTGCTTTGGGGTTAATTTTAGCATTTTAGCTCTTCCTCAAATCGAATTAAGGTTGCCCGCCTTTTAACAGCATGCCCACGTGACAGAGCTTTGTCAATTCTGCCCGCTAGCTTGCGCCCGCGAAACTTAACGGGTCCATCCGATTTCAATCACCGACTTACGAAGCTTTGATAAGGTGAAATATCTCACGCTTTCAACTCCTTATCAAAAACCTAAAAAGATGCATCCTCATTTTGGGTTTTGTTCCGCATATTTAATCTTGTCTTCTTCCACAGGGCGGTCATGTGCACATTGGCTTGATTGGGGAGAAGCGGCGCTTGTCATTGAAGCTTTGGGGGTAATGTCCTGATAGTTTGGGTGGCCTGACGCGAGCTTATTGGACCTCGACTGTTCAGCTAGGCCGTCAGCGCAAAAAGGCGTCGTCGTGTGGGGCTTCTTGGCACTTCGTGCATTTCCTGATTAACAGGAA
>CALFWV010000054.1 GCA_937927825.1 uncultured Caulobacterales bacterium
TACGAGCGGCTCTTTATTCATATTCTCTAGCCCTAGAGATCAAGCAATAAACGCTCTGGATCTTCGAGGCACTCTTTGACGCGCACAAGGAATGTCACGGCTTCCTTGCCGTCAACAATCCGATGATCATAGGACAGAGCCAGATACATCATTGGGCGAATGACCATTTCATCATCAATCACGACCGGACGTTTCTGAATTTTATGCATTCCCAAAATACCGGATTGAGGCGGGTTCAAGATAGGCGATGACATAAGCGAGCCGTAAACACCGCCATTGGAAATTGTAAAGGTGCCGCCGGACATGTCATCCATTGACAATTTACCGTCTCGCGCTTTTGCGCCGAGCGCTCCGATGCCTTTTTCAATCCCGCCGAGCGAAAGCTCATCGCAATCACGCAAGACCGGCACGACGAGACCTTTGTCAGTGCCAACCGCGATGCTAATATCATAAAAGTTCTTATAGATGATGTCCGTACCATCAATCTCGGCATTCACAGACGGAACATCTTTCAACGCCTGCACGCAGGCCTTTACGAAGAAAGACATGAAGCCGAGCTTCACATCGTGTCGTTTAATGAACAGTTCTTTATATTGCGCCCGCATATCCATGATTGCGGACATATCTGCTTCATTATAGGTCGTCAGCATTGCTGCAGTATTTTGCGCATCCTTAAGACGACGGGCGATAGTTTGGCGAATGCGCGTCATACGGACGCGATCTTCACGAGGGCCCGTATCGCGCGGGGCTTTGGGCGCTGATGGCGCGGTTGAAACAGCTTTGGGCGCGGGTGCAGGCGCGGCTTTTGGCGGGTTGGCTTTCGCAGCCAGAGCATCAGCCTTCGTGATACGGCCGTCTTTGCCCGTGCCTTTGATTAAGCCAGCATTCAGGCCATTTTCACGGATGATTTTCGCGGCAGCGGGCATGACTTTAACGTCGTCAGGAATAGAGCCGGTATTGGTAGACGGAACATCCACAATGCCGCCGCCTTCATCTCCCGCTTGTGGACCTGCAACATGACCTGACGGCGCAGCGGAATCGCTTTCGCCGAGCTTACAAAGCGTTTCGCCGACCAAAGCGACGTCGCCTTCTGCTTTCAGGATCTCTGTAATGACACCGGAACGGGGCGCGACGAGTTCTTGCGCGGCTTTATCGGTTTCCAATTCAACAATGGCTTGGTCTTTTTCAACCGCGTCTCCAACAGCGACCATCCAGCTCGCGACGGTGACCTCAGAGACGCTTTCGCCGACGTTCGGAACATCAATGTTTAGTGCGGGACCTGATCCTGTGGAATTTTTGGACGCTGGCGCAGGTGTTTGAGCTTTAACTTCCGCGTCACCCTTTACGGCCTTCGCGCTGCCGGAACCGGATCCCAATTTTGCAATCAATTTACCGATTTCAGCATTTTCGCCTTCGGCAACAAGGATTTCTTCCAGCACGCCATCTGCGGGCGAGACAAGCTCTTGCGCGGCTTTATCGGTTTCTAGTTCGACCAGCGGCTCGTCTTTTTTGACGGTATCGCCAACGGCCTTAAACCACTGCGCGATGGTGACTTCGCTGACGCTCTCGCCAACATTTGGAATTGTGATATCTGTCATGGGTTTTCCTAGCTAGACGTCTATTTCGCGAACGCGCCATCGATGATGGCTTGTTGTTCTTTTTTATGTTTCGTGCTGATGCCCGTTGCTGTAGACGCGGCGGCCGCGCGGCCAACATATCGGGCGCGGGTGTGTTTTGCGCCAATCGCGATCAGGCTTTCCTCAAGGAATGGCTCGATGAATGAATAAGCGCCCATGTTTTTAGGTTCTTCCTGACACCACACCATATCAGCGTTTTTGAAGCGCGAAAGTTCTTCCTGAACCGCATCATCCGGATAAGGATAAAGCTGCTCCACGCGCAGTAGGTAAACGTCATTGCGGCCCAGCTTTTCTCGCGCTTCAAACAGGTCATAATACACCTTACCGGAACACAAGATAACGCGTTTAATTTTATTATCGGCCGCCAACTTAATCTGGCTGATTTCCGGATTATAATCCGCATCATCCCAAAGGAGACGATGGAACTCACTGCCCGGACCCATTTCCTTGAATGTCGACACGCATAGCTTGTGACGCAGGAGAGATTTTGGACTCATATTGATAAGCGGCTTTCGGAAATTGCGTTTCACCTGACGGCGCAATGCGTGGAAATAATTAGCCGGCGTCGAGATATTCGTGACCTGCATATTATCTTCTGCGCATTGCTGGAGATAACGTTCCAAGCGAGCAGAACTATGTTCCGGCCCTTGCCCCTCATAGCCGTGCGGCAGGAGCATCACGAGACCCGACATGCGGAGCCATTTCTGCTCGGCCGAGCTGATAAATTGATCGACCATAACTTGCGCGCCATTGGCAAAATCTCCAAATTGCGCTTCCCAAATGGTCAATGCATTGGGCGCAGCCGTTGAAAATCCGTATTCGAATCCAAGGACGGCTTCTTCTGACAAGTGAGAGTTCAAGACCTGATAATATTCATTCGCCTCTGACAAATTATTCAACGGGCAATATTTCTCTTCGGTTTTCTGATCAATCCAGTTGGACTGACGCTGCGAAAATGTCCCGCGTTCTGAATCCTGTCCGGATAATCTCACGGGGTGGCCCTCGGAAATCAGTGTACCAAAGGCCAAATGTTCCGCGAGGCCCCAATCAATATCCGCGCCTTTTTCGACACGCTCTGCCCGCGCTTTAATAATGCGTTTGAGCGTCCTGTGCATATTCAGTGAATTTGGCACTTTGACAATTTGCTGACCGATGGCTTTTAATTGGTCAATCTCAACGGCCGTATCGCCTCGGCGCTTACCGTCTTTTTCGGTTGGTAAAGAAATCCCTTGCCAAACACCTTGCAGCCAATCCGGCTGCTTGGTTTCATATGATTTCGCTTCTTCAAAGTCTTTGTCCAATTTCGCGTAGAAATCATCCATCATTTTCTGGGCGTCAGTTTCTGTGAGATCGCCCTGCGCGATAAGACGCTCTGCATAGATTTGCCGGGTAGACGGCCGACCATTGATTGCCTGATACATAAGCGGTTGGGTGAAGGACGGGTCGTCCCCTTCATTATGGCCGTACCGACGGTAACAGATTATATCGAGGACAACATCTTTACCGAACTTTTGGCGATATTCCGTGGCCACACGGGCGGCAAAGACAACCGCTTCCGGGTCGTCGCCATTGACGTGGAACACGGGCGCTTCAACCATGAAAGCTACATCCGAGCAATATTGACCGGAGCGATATTCATCCGGCGTTGTGGTGAAGCCGATTTGGTTATTCACGACGACATGCAAGGTTCCGCCGGTGCGGTATCCAACCAATTGCGACAGCTGGAAGGTTTCCATCACAACGCCCTGCCCCGCAAAGGCGCTGTCACCATGAAGGATAACGGCCATGACCTGTTCAGGATTATGGGACTGATAAGTGCCCGATGCCATTTGTTGCTTTGCGCGAGTTTTGCCAATCACAACAGGCGCAACTACTTCCAAATGGGATGGGTTCGGCGCAAGCGAAAGATGGACGGAATTCCCGTCAAATTCGCGGTCATCTGAGACACCCAGGTGATATTTCACATCACCTGAACCAAAGTCCTCTGCACCCGCAGCGACGCCGCCGAGAAATTCATAGAATATCGCAGAATAGGGCTTTTGCATGACCGCTGCCATGACGTTCAAACGGCCGCGATGCGGCATGCCGAAATTAATGTCTTTCAGGCCAAGTTGCCCGCCGCGTTTAATGATTTGTTCGAGCGCCGGCAGCAAGCTTTCCGCCCCGTCCAATCCAAAGCGCTTTGTACCAGGATAGCGTTTATGAATAAGTTGTTCGAAAGTTTCGCCTTCGACAAGTTTTTGAAGGATTGCAAGACGGCCCTCTTTGGAGAAACTGATTTCCTTTTCAGGTCCTTCCAAACGCTCTTGAATCCAAGCTTTTTCTTCCGGATTGGACACCTGCATAAATTGCACGCCCAGAGTCGAACAATAAGTCCGCTTGAGAATATCAAGGATGGTCGAAAGCGTTGCTGTCTCAAGACCCAAGACGCCGTCGATAAAAATCTCGCGGTCCATGTCCTCAGGACCAAAGCCATAAGTCTCTGGCTCAAGCTCAGGATGAGAACCTGGCTTTTGAAGCTCAAGAGGGTCGAGATTGGCAATCAGATGCCCCCGCACCCTGTAGGCGCGTATCAGCATGAGGGCATGCAGCGAGTCCTTCGCCGCCCGTTCAGCCTCGGAGTCGGATAAATTTGGCCGCGCGGTTTTGACAGCTTGAGTCGCAGCGGCTTGGTCGCCCCAATCCCCGGTCAGCGCGGAGGTCAGCTCCGGTGTCGGGTCGGATGTATAAGCTTCGCGTTTCCAGGACGGGCCGGCGGCGTTTTTCTTGGCCGTTGCGGCGTCTTCGCCGAGGCTATCGAAATAGGCGCGAAATGACGGATCAACGCTGCCGGGGTTTTCGGCATAGCGCGCTTGCATTTGCTCCAAATAGGCGGCGTTTCCACCGTCGAGGAAGAGCGTGTCGAGGAAGTCTTGGTTCCGTTCAGAACGGTCGGTCATGCGTGTTCAGCCTTGCCTGCTGGCGGTTGGTTCGCTGTCCGCTCTAGCAGTGTGTCAACACAGTGTCACCGACGGATTTCGGCTTTTTGCAACTCTTAGGTTCGGGGCGCAAGGCTGAGCCCGCAAGGTAAAAAGCCGCCTCGCACAAATCTCATCACGGAGACATGCGCCAAGCGGCTCTTAAAGTCGCATCAGAACAGATTTATCCGTTCAAAAGATCCATCATGGTCACGCCGAGCTTGGCCGGGCTGTTGGAAACGCGAATACCCGCTTTTTCCATGGCGGCAATCTTATCTTCCGCGCCGCCTTTGCCGCCGGACACAATTGCACCGGCATGGCCCATGGTGCGTCCCGGAGGCGCTGTCCGGCCTGCAATGAAGCCAACCATGGGCTTGGAAATGCCCTTCTTGGCCATGTGGGCAACATATTCCGCCGCTTCTTCTTCTGCTGATCCGCCGATTTCACCAATCATGATGATTTGCTTTGTGTCATCGTCGTGCAGGAACAACTCCAAGCACTCGATGAAGTTCGTGCCATTGATAGGGTCACCGCCAATACCAATCGCTGTTGTCTGACCAAGGCCAACCTGCGTCGTTTGGAAGACGGCCTCATATGTCAGCGTACCGGAGCGTGAGACCACGCCGCAGGTGCCTTTTTTTAAAATCTTACCAGGCATGATGCCGATTTTGCACTCATCCGGGGTCAAAACGCCGGGGCAGTTCGGACCTATTAGGCGGGATTTAGAGCCGACCAAAGCGCGCTTAACCGGGATCATGTCGGAGACAGGAATACCTTCCGTAATCGCAATGATGAGTTCCATCTCCGCATCAATCGCTTCCATGATGGAATCAGCCGCAAAACGCGGCGGGACGTAAACGACGGACGCCGTTGCGCCAGTCGCGTGTTTCGCTTCGGCAACCGTGTCAAAGTTCGGGAGGCC
>CALFWV010000055.1 GCA_937927825.1 uncultured Caulobacterales bacterium
ATTTGCTTTCGCCCCGCTTATTCGTGTGATCGAAAAGCGCGATACAGCGTTTGACCCCCGCGACGAGATCCATTGCCCCGCCCATGCCTTTGACCATCTTCCCGGGAATCATCCAATTGGCAATGTCGCCGTTTTCCGCGACTTCCATTGCGCCCAAAATTGACAAATCAATATGCCCCCCGCGTATCATGGCAAAGCTGGTCGCACTGTCGAAAAAGCTGGATTTCGGCAGCGTCGTAATCGTCTGCTTCCCCGCATTAATCAGGTCCGCATCAACTTCGTCTTCCGTCGGAAACGGTCCCATGCCGAGCATGCCGTTCTCGCTCTGCAGCGTAACGGAAACGCCGTCCGGAATATGGTTCGCGACCAGCGTCGGAATGCCAATTCCCAGGTTGACGTAGAACCCGTCTTCCAATTCCTGTGCCGCCCGCGCCGCCATTTCATCTCTTGTCCAGCCCGTTTTTACATTGGCCATAATCTATGCCTCCCGCACGGTGCGTTGCTCAATCCGTTTTTCGCATTTCGCCTCAACAATACGTTGCACGAAAATGCCGGGTGTATGAATGAAGTTCGGGTCGAGCGAGCCGACGGGTACAATTTCATCAACTTCGGCCACCGTGACTTTCCCGGCCATGGCCATCATTGGCGAGAAATTCCGAGCTGTGGCTTTGAATATCAGATTGCCTTCCGCATCGCCTTTCCAAGCTTTGACGATGGAGACATCCGCCTTGAGGCCCGTCTCTAAGATGAATGTCTCACCTTCGAATTCTTTGTGTTCCTTGCCTTCAGCGATCAGGGTGCCGACCCCCGTTTTGGTGTAAAATCCCGGAATACCTGCCCCCCCCGCGCGGATACGTTCCGCCAGCGTGCCTTGCGGATTAAACTCCAGCTCCAGCTCTCCGCCGAGATATTGGCGTTCAAATTCTTTGTTCTCGCCGACATAAGAGCTGACCATTTTCTTAATCTGGCGCGTTTCTAAAAGCTGCCCCAGACCAAAGCCGTCAACGCCCGCATTATTTGAGATCACGGTCAGGTCTTTCGTGCCGCTGTCGCGCAGGGCCGCAATCAGGTTTTCGGGAATGCCGCAAAGACCAAAGCCGCCCGACATCACGGTCATACCGGTGCGGCACAACCCGTCCATGGCTTCGCTGGCTGTATTAAACACCTTGCTCATAGTTTTCCCCTTTTTCCCAACCTTACGCGATGTAAACGGTTTTAACATTGCAAAAAGCGCGAATGCCTTCCGCCGCGAGTTCCCGTCCATAACCTGATCTTTTGATACCGCCGAATGGCAGCGCGGGATGGGATGCTGTCATCGCGTTTACAAATGTTGCCCCCGCTTGGAGATTGCGAATGGCTTTATCCTGTTCCGATTTATCCGTCGTCCAAATAGACGACCCCAAACCGAACGGTGAATCATTGGCGAGCTCTATCGCAGCATCAATATTGTCGACTTTATACAGCGCGGCGACGGGGCCGAAAATCTCTTCGTAATAGGCTTTTGAGTCTTTCGGGATATTCTCGATGACGCCCGGCTCAAAATACCACCCGTCCCCGTCCATAACCTTCCCCCCCGTTAGCAGCCGCGCGCCGTCTTTGACCGCCGCCTCGACCTGAGACGCAATCTCTTTGCGCGCTGCTTCATTAACCAAGGGGCCAACATCCGTGTCTTTTTTCATTGGGTCGCCAATTTTAAGAGCCTGCGTCGCTTTTACGAGGCGCTCTCTTACCTCCTCATAGATATCGGCGTGAACGATGAAGCGTTTAGCCGCGATACAGCTCTGCCCATTATTCTGGTTGCGGGCTTTTACCCCGGTTGCAATCGCAGCATCCAAATCCGCAGACGGCATGATGATGAATGCGTCTGAGCCGCCGAGCTCTAACACGGTGGGTTTTATCTCCTGCCCGCAGATTGCCGCAACCGACGCACCCGCTGGTTCAGATCCCGTCAGCGTGGCGGCCTTCACACGGTTATCGCGCAAAACACGTTCCACCTTGCCCCCTGAAATCAAGAGTGTTTGAAACGCCCCGTCAGGGAATCCGGCGCGTTTAAAGACATCCTCTATGTAGAGCGCGCATTGCGGGACATTAGACGCATGTTTCAAAAGCCCCGTATTTCCGGCCATCAGCGCAGGCGCCGCAAAGCGGACAACCTGCCATATCGGATAATTCCACGGCATGACTGCCAACACAGGGCCGAGGGGTTGATAGGCGCGATAAGACTTCGCCGCATCTGTTCTGACCACCTCATCAGCCAAATGAGATTCTGCCATATCAGCGTAATATTCCGCACCCAACGCACATTTATTGACTTCGGCTATGGCAGAGGTCAGCGTTTTGCCCATTTCCAAAGTGACGATTTTCCCGAGCTTATCGGCCTCATCGCGCAATATCTTTGCCGCCTTGCGCATGTGGTCTGCGCGTTTTTCAAACGACCAGTCCCGAAGCACCTCATGCGCGACAACAGATTTTGCGAGAATCAAATCAACTTCCGCATCCGTATGCGCATCAAATGTTTTAATGACGTCGCCCGTGGCGGGATTTTGAGTTTGAATAGCCATGTTGAAATCCTGATAGAATAAGTGCGCTGCACCTATCTAATCGACCTATCGACTCTTGGTTCCAAACGAAACCGCTATTGCCCCGAATTTATATAGGAATTGCGGCAAAAGAATTTGCGAACGGGCCTTTCCCTGCAAAACTTAGGCACAAAAAAACCCAATCCTAAGATTGGTCCTTTTGTATCTGTTCCACCCCCTAAAAGAGAATGGCGCGAGTGACGGGACTCGAACCCGCGGCCTCTGGCGTGACAGGCCAGCGCTCTAACCAACTGAGCTACACCCGCTAAGATGTGACGCGCTATTAGCTATGCACTTTGAATGGGTCAACGCGCAATTGTCAGAAACTGCATTTTATTTCAGCCATCCCCCAAACTCTCCCGCACGCGCTTAGGCAAGCCCGGAAATACCGCAATATAAGACGCCTCCAAACGCTCGATTGCATCTTCCTGTTCCAAACGCCCCAATAAGAGCACCATCCAGTTCCCTCGCGGGAGATGAGCATGTGCTTCAGCGACCCCGACCTCAATCAGCATAGCTCGAGTTTCTGCGCTCGCGGCCTTGACGGTGAGTCGATTTGCACCGGGACGCAGAATTGCAAACATTTTAAAATCAGCCGCCGTGCCGATTTTAAAGACATGGGCCCCGCCCCATTGTTCCGTCTTATATACGCCGGGCAACGCCAAAGCTTTTTCAGTGAGAATTTCATCCATAAAACAGCATAGAGTAATTGCACCGCGCAACAAAAGCCGTATAAGCCTGCCATTCGCAAGAATGCGAGGGCGGTTAGCTCAGCTGGTAGAGCATCTCGTTTACACCGAGAGGGTCAGCGGTTCGAACCCGTTACCGCCCACCATTCTTTTCAGGCGTATTGCTCCCCGGATAGTCTCAAACATTGCCCTTTGCCCGCAATCAAGGCTTCCGCCCCTCTTGTTGCGAATTATTCGCAAAAACTTCTTGCAACTCATTCTCAAAAGCGTATCTAACCGGAGCACTGAGACCTACTCGCAAGAAAGAAGCCGAATGCCACGACAAATAAGATCTAATAGAAGGTGCCCTGCCA
>CALFWV010000056.1 GCA_937927825.1 uncultured Caulobacterales bacterium
GCCGTTGACCGTAACCAGTTACGCCGTATCCAAACGCCGCAAGCTTTTCATTTTGATACAATCTACGACGCCTTTGCAATCCACGCAAAAGACAAAAGCTTTGCCGATGACATCGCCGTTGCACATGCTGCAGGATTGGAAATACACTTTACTGAAGGCGACCTCCGTAATTTTAAGGTGACCTATCCGGAAGATTTCGCCAAAGCTGCGCGCATGATGGATAAGAGCTATATTGCGACCGGGTCAGGTTTTGATGTTCACCAATTCGACTTGGACACACAAGACCCCCTATGGCTTTGCGGCATTCCAATAGAGTGTGGCTACAGCCTTTTAGGCCATTCGGACGCCGATGCCGGGCTGCATGCGCTGACCGATGCGATTTTAGGCGCAATGTGTTTCGGAGATATAGGGGATCATTTTCCGCCCTCCGACCCAAAATGGAAAGGGGCGGCTTCAGATAAATTTCTTTTGTTTGCCATGGACGCGTTAAAGGACCGGAATGGCGAATTGCAGCATGTTGACGTCACCCTCATATGTGAAAAACCCAAAATTAAACCGTATCGGGAAGCCATGCGAACCCGTATTTCTGAGCTCTGCTCGCTCCCGATTTCGCGCGTAAGCGTAAAGGCTACAACGACGGAAAAACTGGGATTTACGGGACGCGGTGAAGGCCTCGCCGCGCAAGCAACGGCAACGGTAAAATTTGACGGATGAGCCAAAATCTTCTTGCCGATATTTTTAACCTATCAGAGGAGCTGATTAGGGCCGCACGCGCAAAAAATATGACGTTGGCGACAGCCGAAAGCTGTACGGGCGGCTTAATCGGCGCCGCGATTACGGCCACACCGGGGAGTTCATCCGTTTTCCACGGCGGCGTCATTTCCTATCATAATGACGTGAAAATCAGTCAACTTTCGGTAGATCCGGAAAGCTTGAAAAGTGATGGAGCCGTCAGCGAAACCGTGGCGAAACAAATGGCGAGAGGTTGTCGGGAGCGGTTGGGCGTGGACGTCGTGGTTTCCGTGACCGGCGTGGCCGGCCCCGGCGGAGGGAGCGCAGGTAAGCCCGTTGGTACGGTTTGGATTGGCATGGCGACGGCTCAATCTGTCACCGCACGTCTCTATAATTTTCCGGGAATGAGTAGAAACACGGTCCGCGACCACACCTGTTTGGCGGCCATGCAGGCCCTGTTAAAGGCCATTTCTTAAATTAATTTTCCAGCATCCAAACCCATCGCGCTCATCTCAGCCTTGCAATCATATTCCGCCTCACCCACGACATCATAGTCTTGAGACGCGCGTTTTTCGAATACGCTGACGATATGCACTGAGGCTTTTTCAAACTTATCACGCAATAGAAATTCAAGCGGCATCGCCTTCAGCCGAACATCAACGACAACATCAACCAATGTTGACCCGTCTTTTAAGGGGTAAAACTCCCAATTATTTAGCAGAGATTTGACGGCGCCGCCCTTCTCCGCTTTTTTCACGGAAATTTTGAGAGCCTCCCGATCGGCTATGATATGAGATCGGAACGTCTCACTGAACATTTTATATGCGACCACGGCTTCAGCTTCAAACTCCGTCTCTGATAGCTTTTTTGTGATCCTCAACACCGATATTAGATTGATGAACTCGGGATAGTTCTCCACGTTGGATACGAGGTCAAACAAATCCTCGGGACGGTTTCTTATCCTCCGCATAAAATGGGCTTTAGGCATGGCGCTATCTCGCGGGTTGCGCGTCACGCGCCGCGCGTAATTGGGCAAAATCACTATCCGCATGGTAAGATGATCGCGTTAACGGGCTGGCCGAAACCATCAGAAAGCCCTTCGCTCTAGCAATTGTCTCATAGGATTTAAATTCCTCAGGCGTGACGAACCGTTCGAGCTTAGCATGTTTTCGGGTCGGTTGAAGATATTGACCAATGGTCAGAAAATCGACGCCGGCCGACCGCATGTCATCCATGACCTGCATGATTTCCTCTTTGGTTTCGCCTAGCCCCACCATAAGCCCGGATTTTGTGAATTGCGACGGGTCTCGGTCTTTGACCTTTTCAAGCAAACGCAAAGAATGGAAGTAACGCGCCCCCGGACGAATTTTCAAATAAAGACGCGGTACGGTTTCGAGGTTGTGATTAAATACGTCCGGCTTTGCATCAATGACGATGTTCGGGGCGTCGCCTTTCCGTAGAAAGTCAGGCGTGAGAATTTCAATTGTTGTTCCCGGGGACTTGGCACGAATGGCTTCTATAACGTCGACAAAATGCTGGGCGCCGCCGTCGGCCAAATCATCCCTGTCTACCGACGTAATAACGACATGCTTCAGTTTCATTTCCAGAACGGCTTCTGCAATTTTCATCGGCTCGTAGGCATCGACATCTTGCGGCAAACCCGTCGCAACATTGCAAAATGCGCAGGCCCGCGTGCAAATTTCTCCCAAAACCATAAAGGTCGCATGAGACTTTTCCCAGCATTCCCCAATATTCGGGCAAGCCGCTTCTTCACAGACAGTGACTAGACCTTTGTCTTTCACAATCTGACGTGTTTTTGCATAGCCCTTAGAGGTTGGCGCTTTGACGCGTATCCACTTTGGCTTCCGCATAACCTCAGTATCGGGCTTATGCGCTTTCTCAGGATGACGCTCGCGTTCTGTGTTTATATCAATCAAAGTTGCCATGCAGGGTAAATGGTCTTTCTGAGGCAAATATTCAATCTAAATCCGCGTGCTAAGTTGTACCGAAAACACAAATTTTACCCTGCCAAAAAGTCATCATTCCTTGCCATTCCCCACCATAGGTCCGGCCATACATCAATTCGGCATAGGATTTGCACCGAATTAACCGAACTGTGCCAGAATAGACGGGATTTCACCCGTTTAAGGGCGTTAGCGGGGACTTATGGTGAGCACAATATTTGAAAAACAGACCCCTGTTGGTCAAGGCTTCTCTATTCGCGAAGGCCACGATAACTTCTTCACGCCGCTGCGCTTGGTCTTTGCCTCCCTCGTTGTCCTCGGTCACGCTTACGCTATCGGGTTGCGGGATGCCGCGGCTGAACCCCATATGCTCTACCACTATACCTTTAGCTATCTTGCGGTTAACCTGTTTTTTATTGCGTCAGGGTTCTTAGTTACGAAATCGATGGTATATCGGGGGGATACGCCGAGTTTTGTTTCAGCCCGAGCCCTAAGGATTTTCCCTGCCCTCATTGCCCACGTTTTCTTCATGATGCTGATCATTGGGCCCGTAGCGACGAACTTACCGCTTAAAGAATTCTTCGCCTCTCCTGACTGGTATCTACAACCGCTATTGGTTCTCACATTTATTGACACCGACATGGTCATGCCTGGAATATTTAGCTCCAACGGTGAAAATTTCGGGTCTGCCACGCTTTGGACCTTACGATATGAAGTCATCGCCTACATTGGTACGCTAGCTGTCTTTTCGTTGGGTATGTTGCGGAAAAAATGGATGGTCCTTGCCCAATTTGTTATTCCATCAATTGGGTGGATTATTTGCATTCATTTTGGAATTTTTGAAAAGTTGCCAGCGACAATTGAAAATCTATTCCGGTTCGGAATTGCATATGGGCTTGGAGCCGCAATATATGCATATCGGGACCGCCTATCGTTTAGCTGGATGACGCTCGCCGTTCTTGCGGTTGCAAGTTTCCTGTTGCGCGAAACGCCCGTTATTGAAGTGGTCGTCAATACGCTATTGGCGTGGCTCATCTTCCGTGTCGCCTATATGAAGATGCCACGTCTGAATTGGCTGCAGAAAATTCCGGATCTATCCTATGGCATCTATATCTATCATTGGTGCGTCTTGCAGATGCTATTTTACTGGGTCCCAAGCCTGAGCGTTATGGAGCTCTTCCTACTTAGCTTCCCGCCGACCGTATGTTTGGCCGCCGCTAGTTGGTATGTTATCGAAAAACCCGCATTGCGCAGCAAGACACGCTTTGCCACCTGGTTGCGCAATGTTGGGATTAAGCCCCGGTCAACGAACCGAGAGCTGTTGCTTGATTAGGCTAAAAGTGGATCGTCCGATCATAGGCATCCAGCACAGCTTCGTGCATCATTTCTGATAGGGTTGGATGCGGAAAGACCGTTTCCATCAATTCATGTTCGGTCGTTTCTAACTTCTGAGCGATAGTGTAACCTTGGATGAGTTCGGTCACTTCCGCGCCAATCATATGGGCGCCCAAGAGCTCCCCCGTTTTTGCGTCGAACACAGTCTTGATGAGACCTTCTGGCTCGCCCAACGCGATGGCTTTCCCATTCCCGACATAGGGAAACCGTCCGACCTTGACCTCATATCCCGCCGCCTTGGCTTGAGCTTCGGTGTGGCCGACACTGGCAATTTGCGGGTGGCAATAGGTGCAGCCGGGTATCGCGTTTGCGTTCAAGGGATGCGGGTTCATCCCTGCAATTTTTTCTATGCAAATAATGCCCTCATGAGAGGCTTTATGCGCGAGCCAAGGCGGTGTTGTGACATCGCCAATAGCGTATAGTCCAGGCACGCCTGTGAAACTAAACTCATCGACATCAATGTGACTGCGGTCAATTTTGACCCCCAGTTTTTCGAGACCCATTTCTTCCGTATTCCCCACGATACCAATCGCGAGAATGACCCGATCGAATTCCAGCGTTTCGTCTTTTCCATCCGTCGTCAGAACGGCGGTTACGCCTGACCCGCCAAGCGTGACAGATTTCACTTGAGTTTTCGTTTTGATTGTCACGCCGCGTTTTTCAAATGACTTACGCGCCATTTTGGAAATCTCTTCGTCTTCTGCGGGCAAGATACGATCAACCATCTCAACGACGGTGGTGTCCGCTCCAAAAGCGCTAAAGAAGCTGGCAAATTCCATGCCAATCGCGCCGGACCCAATCACGAGTAATTTTCCGGGAACCGTATCCGGTGTCATGGCTTCGCGCGCGGTCCAAATGTACTTTCCATCAGGCTCTAATCCCGCGTGCGGAATAGTTCGGGCGCGCGCGCCACTTGCCAAAATCACGTGTTTTGCGGTGTATTTTTTGCCATCAACCGTGACAGTTGGCGCAGGCTTGCCCGCGCTAAGTGTTGCGAACCCCGGAATGACCGTGACTTTGTTTTTCTTCATCAAGTGTTTGATACCGGCGGAAAGTTGTCCGGCGATGTTGCGAGAGCGTTTTACGATTTTGGCTAAATCAAAACTCGGCTCGGCACTTAAACCATAATTCTCAGCATGCTGCATATTGTGATAGACTTCGGCAGACCGCAGCAGCGCTTTTGTTGGGATGCATCCCCAATTCAAACAAACCCCGCCCAAGTCGGCTTTCTCCACAATCGCGGTTTTCATCCCGAGTTGCGAAGCGCGGATAGCGGTCACATAGCCGCCCGGACCGGAGCCAATAACGATAACGTCGAATGATGTTTCGGACATGAACTAATCTCTCGTGAATTACGGAGACCTTATGCCGTAAAACCCGTTAGATTTGAACCATTAAAACGCGCCGATTTGACGCTTATTATTAGTATCCGAAACTTTTGCGTTCCTGCTTCGTCGCCATCAAGGCGGTGATGATTTCCAAACGGATTGGCGCAGAGAGTTCATCAATTTCAAGTTCATCCAGAACCGCAAAGGCAGCCTTTGAGTCGCCGCTTTTGGCCAGGCCGACACCGATACGTGCCCGCGCGGTATCCCGCAGCTCCGGCGTCGATAGAGCCTCAACGATATCCGCCGCTTGCATTACATCGCCCTGATCAATAGCATGGTCGATAATTTCCAGAAAGGCTTGGTTGCGCATATCCGTCACGAGAAGCTTTTTCGCTTCGGCCATAACCATATCATAATCAACCGAGCCTTTATCATCGGCTTCTTGACCGGGACGGGACGGCTTGCCTGTCATTTTTTTAACAACGCGAATTTGGACGTTCTTTTCTGCGTCCAAACCGAGTTCCTCGATTAGAGCTTCAACATCTACATCGCCATCGGTCACGAAGGCATCGACGTCTAAATTCTCGATATCGAGTGTTTCAACGCGAGCGTCTTCTGAAACGACATATGTCCCTTTGGCGTCGGCAGTTCCTTTGGCGTCGGCTGTCCCTTTGGCTTCCGCGTTGGCGGCCTCACGTTTCTTCATGCGCCGTTCAAGCCGTACCCGTTTTCTCTTTTCCCGCATCGTCTCGCGATCGATTGACGTTTCGGTCTCTACTCTTATCGGGTCTGTCATTGTTTCAATCACAATGGGTTCCGAAAGAACAGGCTCTGACGCCGTTGGGTCCGTCTTTTCCTCGACTTTGGATTCCGGTTTTGATTTTTTAAGATATTGATCGAGCCATTTTGTTTTGGGCTTAGATGTCTCTTGCGGCGGGTCTTGAACCTCGGCCTCTGCAACTCTAACGGCGGCCCTAGGGTCGGATTTGACAACGTCATTCGCGGCTGCTTCGTCAATGATCGCGTCACCAACCACCACATCAGCGCCGCCAGCAAGGTCCGTTTCCTCGACGCGTAAGGACGCGCGGGTGTCAGATTCTAGCGCGTCTGCGCCTTCCGTCCCGAAATAGACGATAGATCCAGCGAGGACGGATAAAACACCGCCTGTCAAAATGGCTTTAGTCAACATGGTAGACTCCTTGTTCAGGATTTGTTTACCATAAATGCAAGCCGCGCGCCAATCTTCCTCGCGTCAGAGGCGATTCAATTACAGCATCATCGTGATGGGCGATTCTACATAGCGTTTGAACGCGCCAAGCCATTCCGCGCCCAGCGCGCCGTCCACGACGCGATGATCGCAAGTCAGTGTGACCGTCATAACCGTCGCAATGGCAAGTTCACCATCTTTGACAACCGGACGCGGGCCGCCTGCCCCAACGGACAAAATCATGCCATGCGGTTCATTCACGATAGACCCAAATTGTTTAATGCCCATCATACCCAGGTTGGAAATGCTGAACGTGCCGCCCTGATATTCTTGCGGCTTTAATTTCATTTCACGCGCCCGTCCGGCGAGGTCTTTCATCTCGGTTGAGATAGTGGACAGACCTTTGTTTTCGGCTTGGCGCACGATTGGCGTAATCAAACCCCCATCGAGAGCCACGGCGACCGCCACATCGGCGTGGTGATGATACGCAATCCCATCCGGCGTGAAGCTGGCATTCGCTGCCGGCACATGTTTCAGCGCGAGCGCGGAAGCGCGGATAAGCATATCATTGACGGAGACTTTCACGCCTTCGGGCGCTTGGCCGTTCAGTTCTTTACGCATGGCCAGAAGTGCGTCGATCTCGCAATCCACGGTCAGCGGGAAGTCGGGAACATTATTGTTTGACTCAGACAAGCGCCGGGCGACGACTTTGCGCATACCAGAGAGCGGTTCCAGATCGTAGGTTCCAGTTTCGACGCCCAGTTTTGCAAGATAATCGGCCCCGCCGGACCGCACGGTTCCGACTTCGGTGGAGGTTGATTCTGGCACTGCGGCGGCCTTTGGTGCAGGTTTGGCAGACGGGCTGTAACCTTCAATATCCGCTTTCACGATACGGCCGTTGGGACCTGAACCGGAGACGTCGGATAATTCAATACCCGCTTCCTTCGCGAGACGTTTCGCGAGGGGTGACGCTTTGATACGCTCACCTGAACTAGTTTGCTGTGAGGCGCTCGGCTTGTTTTCAGGTAAAGCAGCTTTGGGCGCAGGCGCTTCTTTAGGTGTTTCAGGCTCAGTTTTAGGCGCAGCAGCGCCGCCAACTGTATAGCCATCGAGCGCGCTCGCATCTTCATCATCTTCCAATAAAATCGCAATCGGCGCGTTGACCTTCACGCCATCCGTGCCACCCGCGACGAGCAATTTCGCGACCGTACCTTCTTCAACAGCTTCAACTTCCATCGTCGCCTTGTCAGTTTCGATTTCGGCTAGCAGATCGCCGGAAGAGACGCTGTCGCCCTCTTTCACAAGCCATTTGGACAGCGTGCCTTCTTCCATTGTTGGGGAGAGCGCGGGCATGAGGATTTCGATGGGCATAATATCTACTTTTATTGTAAAATGTATACTTTTGAAGCAATCTTCCAAGTATCATCAATATTTATAAGCGTAATCGCATCGTAAACTCTGTCCTCAATTTTAAATATAACGACAGCCATACGTTCATCGACAACATTCATAGAGAGAATTTCAAAGTTGTCGAAATTCAAGTCTGGATTACCGGGCTCAGCCCATCCAACCACTGTTGAGTGCATATCTGTCCATCTTTGCAAATACGACTTCCCTGCATCATCTTTACTTGGAAAAAACATAACAGAATCAGGGTGGAATGCGTCTCTTAACGTCTCAACAGAACTATTT
>CALFWV010000057.1 GCA_937927825.1 uncultured Caulobacterales bacterium
ATGGTCGCGCGGCAATCACTGATGGCTTCGCCGACCATGCTGATACCATCGGTTCGCATATAGGTGATGAGGCCGGTCGTCTCGCCGCCAATGTCCACACCTTCATAAAGGCGCTGCGCCGTTTGCATGGTTTGGGTGGCAGAGAAGCCAAGCTTGCGAGAGGCTTCCTGCTGGAGGGTCGACGTCATGAATGGCGCGGAGGGATTGCGGGTGAGGGGTTTGGCCTCGACCTTGGTAATGGACAGGCTTGCGGCTTGGACGGCCGCCTTTGCCTTCATCGCCAAAGCTTCATTATTTAATGAGAATTTGTCGAGCTTGTCACCATTGAGCGAGACGAGGCGCGCGGGGAAACTCCCCTTGGCGGCGTTCATCACCCCGGCGACAGACCAATATTCGCGCGCGTCGAATTGCTCAATCTCAGTTTCGCGTTCCGTGATTAATTTCAGCGCAACAGATTGCACACGTCCGGCAGAGCGCGCACCGGGGAGCTTGCGCCACAACACAGGCGAGAGCGTAAAGCCGACGAGATAGTCCAGCGCACGGCGCGCGAGATAGGCGTCGACCAATTCTTGGTCCAATTGGCGTGGATTGGCGATAGCGTCTGTGACGGATTTTTTCGTGATTGCGTTAAAGACGACGCGCTCAACGGGTTTGCCTTTAAATTCTTTCTTCTTGGAAAGCACTTCGAGCAAATGCCAAGAGATGGCTTCACCCTCTCTATCCGGGTCAGTCGCGAGGATAAGCTTATCAGCATTGCCGAGGGCGGTTTGAATATCTTTGATTCGTTTTTTGGATTGTGTGTCCACAGACCAGCTCATGGCGAAGTTATTTTCCGGATCAACTGAGCCATTCTTGGACGGGAGATCCCGAACGTGACCAAAACTGGCGAGGACTTTATACTCCTTACCCAGGTATTTTTCGATGGTTTTGGCCTTGGCTGGCGACTCGACGATGACGAGATTCATAGGGACACTCTATATATGTGAAGAGCGCGGCATGTGGGGGAGTGCCCAAATAAAGTCAACCATAGGGACTGAGCTGTCCCAATATGAATGATCGCGAGGTTTAAGAAGTTTAATTAAAGGTAAACAAAAATATTATCAAAGGTTGCATTGATTGAAATTTCAAATATATACTTCAAAAGCTAAATTTATTAATTAGCTGTTTACTTTCATTTGTATAGTGGGGCTATACAACCATAAGTTTGAAAAGGGCAAGAGTATTATGGGTATTCAAAACGATTTTGTCATGGGCGACGCCTCTAACGTTGAAAATAGAATCACATCCTCCACCGCAGACACGGCGAGTTACATTACTGATCTCTTAAGCGAGCTGCAAATGATTGCGAATGTGAGCGGTCTTGCACATCTTTCGGACGACATCCGGGCTGTAATTTCTAAAAATTTATCGCGGTCTACCGCCTGAGGAATATTCTTCCGTTAAACCCCACTGACCCGTCCGTCGGGTTCTACATGGACATCCCCCCCGAGTTCCATCTCCAGCAACGCTGCCGTTACCAAGGGTACGGGTAACCCGGACGCCCTGATAATATCATCACGTGGCGTCGGCGTTGGAGATAAGAGGCCTGCTACATGGGCCTTAGCTTTGGCAATCTCCGCCTCGGCCCGCGCGACATCAAATGGCGCAGATGAGAATGACTCCCCAGGTTCTTCTAAATCTAAGGTCCGCAATGTTTCCAAGACTGCGATGACATCATTCGCGGATTCAATTAAATGCGCTCCCTCACGAATGAGACGGTTACATCCCTTGGTTCTTGGATCCAGTGGGGATCCCGGGGCCGCCATGACTTCTCGGTTTTGTTCCAAGGCATAGCGCGCGGTGATAAGTGTCCCTGAACGCTCTGCTGCCTCTATCACTACAACGCCTCGGCATAATCCCGATATGATTCGGTTGCGGCGGGGAAAATCTCTCGCGCTTGCGCGATATCCCATCGGACTCTCACTCAGGATTGCGCCGTTTTCTATTATGTTTGCGTGCAGCTCTGCGTTCTCGCGCGGATAAATATGATCCACGCCGCCGCCCAAGACGGCCACGGTCCCGCTCGTGAGAGACCCATGATGCGCGGCCGAATCGATGCCCCTGGCAAGACCTGAGACAACTGTATAACCGGACTGTCCTAATTCCGCTGCTAAGCCATTGGCGAAACGTTGTCCGATGGCAGAGGCATTTCGGGAGCCGATAATCGCCACGCAAGGCCGGTGCACCACATCTACTTTGCCCATGACGGAAATCACAGGCGGCGGCGGGTCCAATGCCCGCAGATATTTCGGATACTCCGGCTCAATCGCACATATCAAACGCACCCCCATCTGCTCTGCGTGGTCCATCTCGGCCTCAACTTGGTCCGGACGAGGGGGATTGATGGGTTTCTTGCGAATGAGCGATGGCAAAGCGTCTAGGGCCGAAGCCGCATCTCCATACCTATTGATAAGATCGCGAAAGGACACGGGGCCGACATTCTGCGTACGGATTAAGCGCAGCCAGTCACGGCGTTCTTGGAAACTCAGCTCGCGTGGCACGGTTTAGCCCTTTTGGCCAATTTTGGACTCTTCACCATTTTTGAGGCGGATAATATTTTCCTGATGACGCCAGAGGATGACCGCCGACATGACTCCGACCATAACGCTGGGACCTGGCGGTAAGACGACAAGACTAACGAGGGTACAGACCACGCAGGCGATTAGCGCGCCGAGGGAGGAATATTTCGTTATAAAGGCTGTTGCCAGCCAAATCATGGCTGCCAATATACCAATCGGCCAAACAAGCGCGAAGAGCCCGCCAAAAAATGTCGCAACGCCTTTACCGCCCTTAAACTTCAGCCAGACCGGATAACAATGGCCGATTAAGGCGGCTGCAGCGGCGATATAGCCAAAGGGCAGGCCCAGCCAATTTTGCACGAGCCAGCCCGTTAATCCGGCTTTGGCAGCGTCCAAAAGCAGGGTGATAGCGGCAATATCTTTCCGGCCTGTGCGCAAGACATTTGTCGCGCCAATATTGCCGGAGCCAATTTTCCGGATATCGCCTTCGCCTGTGGCTTTGGCGAGTAAGAACCCAAAGGGAATCGACCCGGCTAGATAGCCAATGCCAATTGCAATACCCCAATAAAGAATGTCATAAGAACCCATACAGCTTCGTGCCGCAGCAAAGGCAGGGTGTAAAGCGTAACGCGGCAATCCACCGAATAAACCGCTAAATAATCTTGTGCCGCCCGCACATAACGTCCGGTTTATGCAATCTTGAATTCTGAATATTGACGTTTCGCATCCGTCTAAATTTGACTCCCGCGCCGCGCCCACCATAGTTAGGCCTGAACTCTGGGGAGAGATTTATGACAGCGACATTTGATTATGTGATTATAGGGGCCGGCTCTGCGGGTTGTGTCTTGGCCAACCGGTTGACCGAGGATTCCAATGTGT
>CALFWV010000058.1 GCA_937927825.1 uncultured Caulobacterales bacterium
GTGATGAAAGTTATGGCGCGCGTCAATGCGGCGGGTTTTTCGAATCTGGGTCTCGTCACCGACCCTGTGAGCGCGGGGAATTAATGAGTCAGCCTCAGCCGAATAATCTATCCCGGGTGATTTTAGGCGGGGTTTGGGGTCTGGCGTTGCATGGGGTCGGGACTGAATGAAACTCGGTCTTCCCATATCATTGGCGCTGCATATCGGCGTGTTGGGCGGCTTCACTCTGTTTGCGGCCGAGGCGAAACCTTTGGCCGAAGCTAAGATTATTCCTGTTCAAATCCTAACCATCGCCCCTGAGACGAATGTCTCCGCCGCCATTAAACCTGCGCCTAATCGCGTTGTTCCGGAGGAACAGCCTGAAATTATGACGTCCCCGACGCCGATGGAGAATGCCGAGGAGGTCGCACCGGACGTCAAAGTCGCGCCGAAAGAGCAGCCCGTCGAAGAGCAGGTCGAAATCACACCGGAAATTACGCAAGATGCCGACCCTATCCCGGAACCAGAGACAGAGGCCGAGCCGGAGGTCCCGAGTTTTGATCTGGATGCACTCGCAGGATTAATCGACAAAACACGGGAGACCGCGCCCGAAGCCAATCAACAAGTCGCGCTGGAAAGTGAGACGGCACAAGCGCGATTTGAGGAAATTGCCCGCCGCGCCGAAGGCGAGGGCAGCGGCTTGGCCGCGACGGAGGCTGACCTCGTCGCGAATGCTATGTATAAGTGCTGGCGAATGCCTGCCGCCGCAACGGATGCTGAAAACCTGCAGGTCCGCCTGAACGTCAAACTTGTCATCGGAGGCTATGTCGAAAGCGTCACTCTGATTGATCAGGCCGCTTCTCGCCGTTTGTCCCCCGGAAATGAGTATTGGGATGTCGCCGAACGCGGGGCAATCGCCGCCGTGAACAAGTGCGCGCCCTATGATTTTTTACCTGAAGAACGCTACGGTATATGGAGAGAACTTATCTTGAATTTGCGTCCGCAATTGTAAAGACTGCCTCTATGACACTTATCACGCGAATTTTCCCACTCTTGGCCGGATGGCTGCTGGCGCTCTTGCTCAGCTTGCCCGCGCAGGCTCAGCTTGAAATTGATATTACGAAGGGCAATCTGGATCCCGTACAAATCGCCGTGCCGGATTTCCTTGCCACGACGCAATCTGAAAGAGATTTTGGGAGGCAGATTGCGGATGTCATCCGGGCGGACCTTGAACGTTCCGGTTTGTTCAAACCGCTGGACCCTGCCAGCTTTTTGGAAACCCAGACGAATATTGACTATAAGCCGACCTTCGCCGATTGGCGCGTTATCAAAGCCGATGCTTTGGTTTCGGGGCGCATCAAGACGGAGAGTGCCAGCCGCATTTTGGTTGAATTTCGTCTTTGGGACGTTTTTGCCGGCGAACAATTGAAAGGGGTTCGTTTCGCGACAACGCCGGATAATTGGCGGCGAACGGCCCATAAGGCGTCGGATGCAATCTACGAGGCTTTGACAGGGGAAAGCGGATATTTCGACTCCCGCATCGTCTTTATTGATGAAAGAGGCCCGAAAACGAACAAGACAAAACGCCTTGCGATTATGGATCAGGACGGGGAAAACCCGGTCTATCTATTGGGCGGGTCGGATTTGGTGCTGACGCCGCGATTCTCTCCGAACTCGCAGACCATTGTTTATATGAGTTACGAGAATAATAGGCCGAATGTCTATTTGTTGGACATTGAAACCGGCCGCCGAGAATTGCTGGGGGACTTCCCGGGCATGACTTATGCACCGCATTTGTCACCGGATGGGAAAAGCTTAATCCTGACCATGGAGCGCCGGGGCAATAATGATATCTACGTTATGGATTTAACATCGCGCAGCACGACGCGGTTGACAACGGACCCGGCGATTGATGTTTCCGCCAGCTACTCGCCAGACGAAAAGAAAATTGTGTTTAACTCTGACCGTGGCGGCTCGCCGCAACTTTATACCATGGATGCGGACGGTAAAAACGTAAGACGTATCAGTTTTGGAAAAGGCCGATATTCCGCTCCAATCTGGAGCCCGCGCGGTGATAAAATAGCCTTTGCCCGGAGTTCCGGCGGGAAGTTTGGCATTGGCGTGATGGATGTGGACGGCAAAAACGAACGCATACTCACAGAAAGCTATCTTGATGAAAGCCCGACATGGTCGCCAAACGGGCGCGTCATTATTTTCTCTCGAGAATATAAGGGCGTTGAAGGCCGTAGCGAAGTGTGGTCGATTGATTTGACCGGACAAAATTTGCGCCGTGTGGAAACCCCCGGGATGGCGTCTGATCCGGCCTGGTCTCCGCTTTTGCCCTAGGGCGAGGCCACGCTATCTGACTAATTTGCAACGCAATTTGGGCAAATAATCAATATTCAGCCTTGATTGCGCCTTAAACCCTGCGTTTAAAGAAGAGGCGGCGGGGCAAAATTAAACGCCGTATGTGATGGAGAGACAAATGAAACATTATCTGATGGGCGGCGCAGCTCTTTTAAGTCTAAGCGCATGTGCGACGAAACCTGACCCCGTACCGGAAATGACCGCACCAGCGCCAGTGGTGCAGGCCCCCGCGCCTGTTCCTGAGATTGTCGAACCGACGCCTCCCCCGCCAGTTGTCCAGCAATTGCCGCCCGTTGTGCAAAGTGCGCCGGACCCGAATTTACCAACGCCCGGGTCGATTGAAGATTTTGCTTATCAATCGGGCGGCGAACCGCGGGTCTTTTTTGGGTATGATCAATTCGACCTCTCGCCGGAAGCGAGAGACGTCCTACGCCGTCAAGCCAATTGGATGCAGATTTACCCGGACTCGACCGCAGTCATAGAAGGCCACGCCGATGAGCGGGGAACACGAGAATATAACTTAGCGCTAGGTGCGCGCCGTGCCGATAGTGTTCAAGCTTTCCTTATCAGCCAAGGTATTTCTCCAAATCGTTTGCGGACGATTTCTTACGGTAAGGAGCGCCCGATTGACGGCCGCCCGTCTGAAACGGGTTGGGCGCGCAATCGTAACGGCTATACAAACCTGCGCCTCGGAGGCGTCAGCTAAAACCTGCCAGGACCAAAAATTAAAACCGCGTTCATAACCCTGACCGCGATTTAAGTCACTAAATCCATCACCGTCGGCTATGCTGGCGGTGTTCGTTTGTAAAATTCGCTCGTAAACATTCGGTCATGGAGACCAAAATGCCAAAGTTCATGAAACAATCCGTTATCGCACTTCTTGCGACAACTTGCTTGATTGCCTCCCCCGCGCAGGCGCAATCTAAAAAAGAACTCGCCGCACAAAATACGGCCCTTGCGGAACGACTGTCGCGGCTGGAATCCCGCATGCTTACAGGCGACCCCGCCGCCGAGCGTCTGATGGCGCGAATTGACTCTTTGGAGGCCGCCCAGCGGACGTTGCGCGGGGAGTTAGAACGCGTCGCGTTTGAACGGGACGGTTTGAAAGGGGAAGTCATGAAGCTGCGCACAGAGCTACAAATTATTCAGGATATGGCCGGACGCATGCGCGTGCATTTGGACGCAGTGGATTTGATTGCGGAAGAACAAACTCGCCCCGTCCCTATCCGAACCGGCCCCGTGACGATGGGACCGACAACTCCGCTTGATCCGTTAGGCGGCGCGCCCACATTCGGGCAGCGACCTCTCGTCATTGGGCAGGTTCAACCCGCGGCGCCCGCCATGCCGTCAAATGACGTCACGCAACTAGGGCAAAGAGGAAAACGCCTTCTGTCCGAAGGTGATTTTGCGGGAGCGCAAACATCCCTGAAGCAATATTTGCAATTTAACCCGGATGCGCCGGACTTTGGTGAGATGAATTTTTACCTTGGCGAGAGTTATTATGTGCGCCGAGCCTACGCGGATGCGGCGGACGCCTATATCACCAGCATGAAACGTGATCCGCGGGGCGTAAAAGCACCGGACGCGATGGTCCGTCTTGCAGGGGCGTTGCGAGAGCTCGGAAAAACACAGGATTCCTGTGCCACCTTGGCGAGTCTGCCGCGGCAATACCCGGACGCATCGCCAACGGTGCTCGATAAAGCCAAGCTGGAAGCCGCACGGGCGGGTTGCTAATTCGTGCATTTCCTGTCTGGTGAAAGCAAACAAGCCTCGGAAAATGGGTTCATAGGGCCCGGTTCCGGACCTTAAATGGACAGGAATTGCCCAACGCGGCTGAAACCGCCTTTGCCCGACTTAACAGAGCCAGCCGCTATCGCCTTTTCCGGCGGCGGCGATAGCACGGCTTTGCTTTACGCCTGCCGAAATCATCAACATATCAATCACGCCTTTATCATTGATCACGGTCTTCGAGATGACAGCGCCGCCGAGGTCGACGTTGCCGCAGATTTTGCCCGCGCCCTGGGGTATCAGGTTCAAACTCGGCGTTGGGCTCATGGCGGGATCTCGACAGGTATCCAAGTCAAGGCCCGTCAATATCGCTACGCCGCGATGGGGCAAATGTGCAGAGATGCAGGGCTGGCCCACCTTGTCACGGCTCACACCGCCGATGACCAAGCCGAAACCGTGCTTATGCGGCTGGACCGCCAGACGGGCTGGCGCGGCCTCGCCGGAATGCGGGAGAGGGCCATGGCCCCGCTATGGCCTGCTTTGATGGGGGTGACGCTGCATAGACCTTGGCTTCACGTTTCGCGGGCTGAGCTGCGCGCCTTTAATGCAAATGCGGGTCTCGAATTTGTGGATGACCCGTCCAATGAGAATCGAGATTTCGCCCGTGTTCGAGCCCGCCAAGCCCTGTCCGCCGATTCGGATTTGCGCCTGGATTTACTAAAGCAGCAAAAGCTAAACCTCGACAGGTTGATGGCTGAACGCCGCGATCAAGTTGAATGGCTGTCCCGCTTTGCTAAAGTCAGTCGGCATGGATATGTGCAAACCACGTCCATCCCGTCGCCGGAATTATTACTTCATCTCCTCAATTCAGTGTCCGGTAGGGGAGGCCCAATTGATTCAGCAAAACGCCACAGGCTTGCAAATGAAATGCGCGAATCCGGCTTTTCGGGCACGACATTGGCGGGAGCCTGGATAACGAAAACGTCAAATGGGTTTTTGTTCACGCGCGATTTAGTCGCAGTGAAAGGCCGCCGTGAAGTAAACGTGACAGGAGGAGCGCGCGTTTTCGAGGTGAAACCAAACGCTGGTTATTTATGGGACGGAAGATTTTTTGTAGAAACAAAAGACCAATGCGTGAAGGTAGAGCCTGCTTATGGCCAGATAGGAAAATTACGCGATATCTCTGAAACTAAACAAATTTTTGACTGTCCCCCAGAGGCGAGAGGCTGTTTGCCAATCTATAGTCAAGACAAAACCCCAAAGGGTTTTGGGGCATGTGAGACTAATTTTTTTAAAGCTGAAGCGGTCTCGGCGCAGCGTTTGCAGCACCTATCATAATTTATCGCACCTGTCGCGATTTGGACCGTATTAAACTTAGAACACATCAGTGCTTTTTTTTGGCGAATGTTGCCCCATATGATAAGCACCGATAAATCCCGAACCCCGAAAAGGTCGAACACCGCATGAAAAACGCCAATACCCGCAATTTCATTGTCTGGGGCATCGTTATTGCCCTCCTTCTCGCTATGGTCGCTGCCAGCAACACCAGTATGCAACCGACGGATAAAACAGAGATAACCTATTCGCAGCTTCAAGAACGTGTGGCGGCGGGTGAGGTCAAGTCAGCTTTGATAGACGTGGAAAACGGCGTCATCTCAGGGACGCTCACGTCTGATGAAAAATACCGGACAAATATTGGGCCAATTAATCTGGATGCGGATGAGATTTTCGAAGGAACAGACATTCCTTATGAATTCGAGGAGCGTACCAACCCGAGTATGTTAGGAAGCCTTTTAGTCGGCCTGCTGCCTATACTCTTAATCGCAGGTCTGTTCTTGTTGTTCTTCCGGAACATGCAAGGCGGCGGGCGCGGCGGCGCGATGAGCTTTGGCAAGTCCAAGGCAAAGCTCTTAACCGAAAACTCACAGCGCAAAACCTTTGATGATGTTGCGGGCGTGGAGGCGGCGAAAGAAGATTTGAAAGAGGTTGTGGAGTTCCTGCAAGACCCAACGCGGTTTACCCGGTTGGGTGCACGTATCCCGACGGGTGCTTTGCTCGTTGGCCCTCCCGGGACTGGTAAGACATTACTCGCCCGCGCCGTTGCGGGTGAGGCGGGCGTCCCGTTCTACACGATTTCCGGCTCTGACTTTGTCGAAATGTTTGTCGGTGTGGGTGCGTCTCGCGTGCGCGAAATGTTCGCAGAAGCGCGTAAGCAAGCGCCATGTATCATCTTTATCGATGAAATTGATGCTGTAGGCCGTCACCGCGGTGTCGGAACATCTGGCGGGCACGAAGAGCGCGAACAGACTTTGAACCAACTTCTTGTTGAGATGGACGGTTTTGAAGGCGACGAAGGCATTATCATTATCGCTGCCACAAACCGTCCTGATGTGCTGGATAAAGCGCTCCTACGTCCGGGGCGTTTTGATCGTCAAATCGAAGTGCCTTATCCGGATATTCAGGGCCGCGAAAAAATCCTCGAGGTCCACATGAATGGCAAGCCCATCGCGGCCGATGTGAAAGTGTCTTATGTTGCGCGGGGTACGCCGGGCTTTTCCGGCGCAGATTTGATGAACCTTGTCAATGAGGCGGCTCTGCTATCAGCGCGTCGTAATAAGCTCAAGATCACGCAGCGCGAATTTGAAGATGCGCGGGATAAAGTCTTGATGGGCGCGGAGCGACGCACACTGTCCATGACGGATGAAGAGCGTGAAAACACAGCCTATCACGAAGCCGGACATGCGATTGTCGGC
>CALFWV010000059.1 GCA_937927825.1 uncultured Caulobacterales bacterium
TTCAAGAATCCGTTGATGCCTTGTTCGATAACGGCCGTCGTGGCCGGACCATCACGGGTGCGAATAAGCGTCCGCTGAAATCCATGTCCGACATGCTGAAAGGTAAGCAAGGCCGCTTCCGTCAGAACCTTCTTGGTAAGCGTGTCGACTATTCCGGTCGTTCCGTTATCGTGGTGGGTCCTGAGTTGAAATTGCACGAATGTGGTCTTCCAAAGAAGATGGCACTCGAGCTGTTCAAGCCGTTTATCTATGCGCGTCTCGACGCCAAAGGCCTGTCCGGCACAGTCAAACAGTCCAAGAAACTCGTCGAAAAAGAACGTCCTGAAGTTTGGGATATCCTCGACGAGGTTATCCGTGAGCATCCGGTTCTGCTTAACCGCGCGCCGACGCTCCATAGACTTGGCATCCAAGCGTTTGAACCAAAGCTGACAGAAGGTAAGGCAATCCGCCTTCACCCGCTTGTCTGTGCGGCCTTTAACGCGGACTTTGATGGCGACCAAATGGCGGTTCACGTCCCGCTCTCTATCGAAGCGCAGCTGGACGCGCGCGTTTTGATGATGTCAACGAACAACATTCTGTCGCCAGCCAATGGTAAGCCAATTATTGTTCCGTCACAGGATATTGTCTTGGGTCTCTATTACATGTCTTTGATGCGTGACGACGAAAAAGGCGAAGGCATGATGTTTGCCTCTATGGCCGAACTCGAAATGGCGCTCGATAACGGGCACGTCTCGCTTCACGCCAAAGTCAAAGGCCGTTTTCCTGTCACGCATGAAGATGGCACAACGACTTATGAAGTGGCCGAAACGTCACCGGGTCGTTTGAAATTGGCTGAGTTCCTGCCACGTCATCACCTCATTCCCTATTCCGTAGTCAATAAAGTCCTGACGAAGAAGGAAATCGGAAAGCTGATTGATACGGTTTATCGTCACGGCGGTCAGAAGGCGACTGTGATCTTTGCGGATAAGATGATGGGCCTCGGTTTCAAGGAAGCGGCGAAAGCCGGGATTTCTTTCGGTAAAGATGACATGATTATCCCCGATGCGAAATACACATTGGTTGCGGAAACATCCGCCGCTGTGTCTGCTTTCGAACAACAATATTCCGACGGTCTCATCACTAAAGGTGAGAAATACAATAAGGTTGTCGATGCGTGGTCCAAATGTACGGATAAAGTAGCGGACGCCATGATGGACGAAGCTGCGAAGCCGCGAAAGACCATTAACTCGGTCTTCATGATGGCAGATTCCGGCGCGCGTGGGTCAAAGAACCAGATGAAACAGCTTGCAGGGATGCGGGGTCTGATGGCGAAACCATCCGGCGAGATTATCGAAACACCTATTACGGCGAACTTCAAAGAAGGCCTGACCGTGATGGATTACTTTAACTCGACCCATGGTGCGCGGAAAGGTCTTGCTGATACGGCTTTGAAAACCGCGAACTCAGGGTATCTCACACGTCGTCTCGTTGACGTCGCGCAGGATTGTATCGTCACAGAGCAAGATTGCGGAACTGAAAACGGTATCGAACAGAAGCCTGTTGTTGATGGCGGCGAAATTGTCGTCTCCCTCGGCGAGCGTTGTTTGGGTCGCACCACTGCGGAAGACCTGCATGACCCGCGTAATGGTGAATTGCTCTTCCCGGCCAACACTTATGTCGACGAAGATATTGCTGCAGAAATTGACGCCTCCGGCGCGCAAAATCTGCGGGTTCGCTCTGCGCTGACCTGTGATACCATCACGGGAATTTGCGCCACATGTTACGGGCGCGATCTCGCGCGCGGAACGAAAGTCAACATGGGCGAAGCGGTCGGTGTTATCGCCGCGCAATCCATTGGCGAGCCGGGTACCCAGCTCACCATGCGGACCTTCCATATTGGCGGAACAGCGTCGGTTTCCGATAAGTCGGTGATTGAGAGCTCCAACGAAGGTGTCATCAAATATGAAGAAGATGACGTCATTCAGACGGAAACGAATTTCATTGCTAAAGCTCGCAAGATGGAGTTCCAGATTGTCGACAAAGATGGCAAGGAGCTGGAAACCTATAAGGTTGACTACGGCACGCGCTTACCGCTCGCTAATGGTGCCAAGGTTGGCCGCGGTGATCGTCTGGCCGAATGGGATCCCTATGCCACGCCGATTATCACGGAAGTGGGCGGCACAGTTCGCTTGCTAGATATCGTCGACGGTGTTTCCGCCAAGGAAGAAACCGACGAAGATACGGGTATCTCCTCCAAGGTGATTGTCGACTGGCGTGCGTCCTCCAAATCGGGCGATATTCAGCCGGTCGCCGTTATCGAAGGGCCCGACGGTGAACCTGTCAAACTGCCGAATGGAAATATCGCGCGCTATATGCTCGCGGTTGGTTCAATCCTTTCCGTGGAAGACGGCGCAACGGTTAAGCCGGGCGCCATCTTGGCGCGTATCGCTCGAGGGTCTGCGACCCAGCGCGATATTACAGGGGGTCTACCACGGGTTGCTGAACTATTCGAAGCCCGTCGTCCAAAGGATGATGCGGTGATTGCCGACCTCGATGGTAAGATTGAATTTACGCGCGATTATAAGAACAAGCGTAAGGTTCAAATCACACCGGAAGACGATAGCATTGAGCCATCAACCTTC
>CALFWV010000060.1 GCA_937927825.1 uncultured Caulobacterales bacterium
ACAGACTCAAATAAAAACGCATATGGCTTTCCGAGGGCCGCCTTCAGGAACGCCGACACCGGTGTGTCAATGTCATTTATAACACGCGCATGAACGAGTTGAATTTTAGATCTATCAAGAGCGTCTTGCGCGGGAGAAAAGCTTAGGGTCATGCCAGACCTTATTCTCCCTCGATGCCCATGATTGCCCGGACTTGCTGCGGATATTCGCGTAGCTCATGTTCTTTCAAAATTGCCAAACGATAGGCGTTTTGAATATCAACACTGATTTCTGCGCTAATATTGCTTTGTACTGTTTCCAATATTTCACCGGCCAAACCGTCAGAGTTCGGCGTGATGCTATCCAGACGGGCCAAGGTGTAGGTCAATGGAGCCGCGCCTACGCCTCTTGCTAAATCGCCGACATCGGATGTGAGCAAGTCGACAACGACGGCGCCGGAAATATCACGAGGCGGTTGTGCGCGAGAAATTCCACGCTCTCCGATGCTCGCAGCAGAGCCCAGCTCTTCGGCAAGGCTTTCCAAAGTTTTTCCGTCGCGAATCTCTTGCGCCAAGGCAAGTCCGCGTTCCGTCAGAGCCTCTCGAATTTGTTCGTTTTTCCATGCGCTTACGACCTGGTCTCGGACATCTTCCAAAGGTCTGACGGTGCTGTCGATAACGTCAGTGACGCGAAAGGCGACGATGCCTTCCTGCGTGGTTGGGTGAATTTCGCTGTCAAAACCGATGTCTTCTGTAAAGATAAGGCGCAAAAGTTCATCATCTTGGGCAATGCCGGGAATACGGCTGGAACCATTCATCACCAAACCGTCCTGAGTGTTACCTAGGCGATCAATATAGTCATAGCTTTCCATTGGCAGGTTGAGCTCTGTTGCAATCGCCTCCAATGTGTCGCCGTTAATTAGGCGCGTATCAATCTCTTTGCTGATGTCGAAAATTTTGGCTTTGGCTTTTTCTTCACCCAGAGATCGCCGGATTTCCGGCTCAATGGAAGAAAAATCCGGTGTCGTCGCGGGCGTCACATTTGGGACATAAACGGCTTCCCATCCGCCGAGCCCATTTTCCGATGCGACAGCTTCCCCTTCTTTTAAGGCAAATGCCGCGTCATCCGTTGCTGAATTGAGAAGTTGGTTTTTTTCAACACCGTCAAAACGGTCTGGTGAAAGAAGGCCAAGCGCACTGGCAACGAGCGTGGCATCTTCACCCGCGGCGAGCCGCGTTGCGGCCGTTTCCGCCGTCGCTTTGTCAGGTGCGGTGAGAACAATAACGTCGCGCGTTCCTCTTGTCCCTAATGTGCCGCGCGCAATACGGCTGTCAAATTCATCTTGAACATCTTTTTCCGTAATTTCGCCCGCAACGTCTGGTAAATAGCCCGATGGCTCAAGGCGGATCATGGTTACTTGGCGATATTCCGGAGCCGTATAACGGACAGCGTTCTGATCCAGATAGGCTTGTAGCACCTCATCAGAAGGCGTTTCCGGTGTCGGGACAGCGTCTTTGTTAATCGTCAAGACGGTGGCTCTGCGTTGCTCTGAAAGAAAATCAAATTGGCGTTTGGCGAATCCGGAGGGGGCTTGGATTCCGCCGACAATAGCCTCGACCGTTTGGACCCGGCGTAAATCGCGCAGAACATCTTCTTCAAAATTTTTTTTGGAATAGCCATTTCGGTTTTGTGCTAAGGCCTGTTCGAGCTTACTCCTGTCGAATTCTTGCGTAATCTCTGAACGGAACGCGGGTATGGCTTCAATAAAAGCCTTTGCATCAGCACGGTTGACGCCGACGCCCAAGTCCTGGGCATCTTTTTCGATGGCAAGCTGAACCTGATATTGTCCCAAAAGGTCACGATGGACGCCTTGCTGATAGGCCTCTTCATTCGTGAGGCCTTCACCGCGCTGGGTAGCAATTTCTCGTAGGCGCGATTGCAGGTCGCGGTTAAAATCGCGGGTCGACACACTGGCGTCGCCAACACTGACCACCGCGTTCCTGACGCCGGGTACAAAAATATCGTTCACGCCCCAGACCGCAAAGGCCAGAACGAGCAAGCCAACGAGAACGGCAACAAATGCGCCTCTTATTTTTCCGCCAATGGTTTGTGCCATGAGATAAGTGTCCGAATGCTTGAAAATCAGGGCTGTCTTACCCACGCGGCAAGCCGCTTACAAGGCCGCGATGCGCTTGCATTGCGGGTGATTTAAAAGGCATAATATTCGAAAGACGGAGATATATTATGGCGAAGAAACTACGCACGCTAATCGCGGCGAATTGGAAAATGCATGGCGATATGAGCTGGGTGTTTAAACCTGCTGACTTTGCGGGGCTTTATCATGCGGACAGCCGCAAGCATTTGGACGTACTAATCTGTCCACCGGCGACCTTGCTGGGGTCAATGCTGGATCCCGAACAGACGGGGGTGCTGCTGGGCGGACAAGATTGCCATGCCGAAACATCCGGCGCGCACACCGGGAAGATTTCAGCGGAAATGCTCAAAGATGCGGGGGCCAGCTATGTCATTGTCGGGCATAGCGAGTGCCGCGCAGCCGGTGACACGGACGCAGATGTCAATGCCAAAGCCAAGGCTGCAGCGCGCGCGGGCATAATTCCGATCATATGTGTGGGCGAGACAGAGGCGGAACGCAATAAAGGGAAGGCTCAGGCCGTTGTATCGGCGCAAATCAAAGCCAGTTTGCCTAAACTCAAGGATTACGTGATTGCCTATGAGCCTGTGTGGGCGATTGGAACGGGGAAAACCGCAACACCCGATGATGTTGATGAAATGCACAATGCAATTCGCGAGCAGGTCGGTGCAAAGGTCCGCATATTATATGGCGGGTCGGTTAAGCCTGCCAATGCAGAAAGCCTGTTGGCGTTGAAAAATGTCAATGGCGCGCTCATCGGCGGGGCGGGGCTGGAGATGGAAAGTTTGGCTGAGATTGCCAAAGCGGCTCCGCAGCCATAATTTGAAAGATTAACAGACAAGGTTAACCAAGCATCAACGCCTTCGCGGCAAAGTCGAGACAATGATTCGATTTTGCTGCGAGGCTTTCATGCGCTTTCTGACTTTTTCCG
The DNA here is from genome assembly GCA_937927825.1 of uncultured Caulobacterales bacterium. GTDB lineage: Bacteria > Pseudomonadota > Alphaproteobacteria > Caulobacterales > Maricaulaceae > Litorimonas. The sequence continues at coordinate 3,063 of CALFWV010000060.1, forward strand.
TTTTTGCCGCTTTGCTCTCCGCGCCTGCTTTCGCTGCGGACGTGGGAACATATAGGCCGGGGACTCCCTACAGCAGCACCGTCGCCACGGGTGCCGATGTGTGTGACAACCAATGCGCCGGAGATGCGCAGTGCCGCGGTTGGAATTATGTGAAGCCTAATCCACGGGCCGCAGGTATCTGTGAATTCCTCTCTTCCGTCTCAACGCCTATTGCGTCGCAAATTTCAATCTCCGGAGAGAATCACGCCGCAGCCCCGTATTATGCCGGGCTCACCGCGGGGCGGACGAACACCGTGCGCGTTGGTGAACCCGTGGTGGCCAATCCCGTTCGCGTTGGAGAAGCTCCATTGAACCGACGTGTCGTGCGGCAGGCGCCGCCGAAGCGAATTCAAACCCAACAAACGTCAACCCAATCCGTCCAAGACATGAGTTTGACTGCGCAACAAAATAGATATCGCCGAGGGCTGGCCCCCACACCGCAAACAGCTCAGTCAAAACAAGCGCAGCGACCCGCCCCCAATGGCCGTCCCATGTTTCGTCCAATCCTAGATGCGCCAACACAGCAGGTTCCGGGGCAGCAAATGCAAGCGCCGCAACCGCGCCAGCTGCACCCACGCCAAGCACAAACACATCAGTCTCAGGCGCGAACACCGCAAAACCGGTCATCCCGCCGTGCGACAGGACCGCGCCGAGCTCCGGCTCAGGTCGCGCCGCAATTCCAAAACGCGCCGTTCCAGCCTCCGAGACCTCCATTTTCTCAACAGACCGGACAGCCCTATCCACCGCAAGCCGCTGCGCAACAGATGGCTCCACGCGGGGATTCTCGTCCACCGATTGGACAGCCCATTGCGTCCCCACGAGCGCCTGCCGGACCACAGCGGTCAACGCCGAGCCAACGTTTGGCGCAATTTGCGTCGCAGACTCCGGCTCCGGTTATTATCCCCGCCTCGACGGGGCCAATGGCTTTAGACCCGCAGCAAGCGCGTCAGAGCCTGTTTGGGAAACTAAATGATGACGTTGCTATGCCGAGCGCGAACGCCGTGCCGACAAAACCTGTCGCTGAGGGACCGCTCGAAGATATTCTGGCGGGTGGGCACTAGGCGTTTTTACGCCGTTTTAGCCAATAGATAACGCCGGCTTGGATCGCGGCAAAAGATAATCTGAACCAGCCAAACATGACGAAAATGACGAAACAGACCGTCAATGATGTCAGCAGGGCGACGGGCACATTCCCGACATCATAGCGGAATAATTTCAACGTTTCTGCGCCGCCGGAAAAAGCTGCAATCATGGCGATAAAGACCCATACCCCAACCCAATAAAACCGGATGAGCTCATTCTTTTGTTTGAAGGCTGTTACCGGGACGAAGAACACTGTCACGAATGCCAATGTGATTGCGAACATGATGAGGCCGGGGAGAATCTGTATCAGCATGGAACGCGCTTTCGGGTCGGGGGTAAGTTTGCCTCCAACATTTCAAGCCCCGTGCCGCTTTTGCCTATGCCCGCTCTTTTGTCGTTAAAAATCGCAAATCCGGGTTTTTCTCTTGCGCATATCCAATGTCCCACGCCGATTTCGCGAGCAAAACAGGCGCATTGTCGACGTCCGTTCCCGTTGTCATCACATTCTTATCGACAAAGGCTTTGATGACCTCTTCATCATCGGCGGCAATCCAGCGGGCGATTTGATAGGTTGGGACTTCAAAGGTCACGTCCAAACCATATTCGGTCTTTATCCGCTCCCGCATCACATCAATTTGTAGCGAGCCAACCGCACCAACAATCATGTCGCTGCCAAAGTTCGGTTTGAACAATTGCGTCACGCCTTCTTCGGCCAGGGACTCCAGCGCCTTGCGCAGATGCTTGGCCTTGAGCGGGTCTTTGAGTTGAGCGCGGCGCAAGATTTCCGGCGCGAAGTTCGGAATGCCCGCGAAGACGACTTTACCGCTCTCGGAGAGACTGTCGCCCACCCGCAATGCGCCGTGGTTTGGAATCCCGATAACGTCGCCCGCATAGGCATTCTCCGCCAGCTCTCGATCTTGCGCGAAGAAGAGGATTGGGTTGTGGACGGATATGGTTTTATTCTCGGCGGTTTTCAGTTTCATGCCGCGTTTAAATTCGCCCGAACACATGCGCAGGAACGCGACGCGGTCACGATGGTTCAGGTCCATATTGGCCTGCACTTTGAAAACGAACCCGGCAACTTCTTTGCCCGTCGGTTCAATCATGACGTCTTGTCCTCCCTTTTTCGCGGCTTCCGCTTGGGGTTCCGGGCAGAGCTCGGCGAGGGCGTTTATGAGCTCCAGAACACCAAATTTGCGCAGGGCTGAACCGAAATAAACAGGCGTCATATGGCCTTCGCGGAAGGACTGCGCGTTAAAATCCGGATATTCCTTGGCCAGTTCTTGCTCTTCCATGAATTCAGTCAGTAAGTCGTCATTATCAAACATGTCGCCAATCGAATTTCCGTCGACTTTGGTCAGGACATGCGCGCCGCCCTCTTCGGGTTTGACGAAATGGAGGAAGTCATTGGTCCGCAGATCAACTACGCCTTTGAAACGGCGGCCGGAGGCGGCGGGCCACTGCATGGGCACAACATCCAAGGCGAGTTTATCCTGGATTTCCGCGATAATGTCGAAGGTGTCGCGGCCTTCACGGTCCAGCTTATTCACAAATGTGATAATCGGAATATCGCGCAGGCGGCAGACCTCGAACAGCTTCAGGGTTTGCGGCTCAATACCTTTGGCGACATCCAGCACCATAACCGCGCAATCGGCGGCGGTGAGGGTGCGGTAGGTGTCTTCCGAAAAATCCTCATGCCCCGGCGTGTCGAGCAAGTTGAAGATGAGGTCTTTATGCTCGAACGTCATGACGGAGGAGGAGACGGAAATGCCGCGCTCTTGCTCAATCTTCATCCAGTCTGATTGCGTGCGGCGGGCTTCCCCGCGCGCGGCGACTCGGCCCGCTTGATGGATGGCGCCAGCCGCCAGCAACATGTTCTCGGTCAAGGTCGTCTTACCCGCATCCGGATGAGAGATGATCGCAAAAACGCGGCGGCGCTTGGGTTCGATTTCGAGGGCTTTGGACATGGCGGGTGGATAGGCGGGCGAGGGCGTTGGGGCAAGGGGGCTTTACGGCGAACTATATAAATCCTTCCCAATTCCTTTGCCTTCATTTGCCTTCATTACGAGAACAAGTCTTGTGATAACGGATTAAAAAGTTTGAGGTTTAGGTAGGCGAAATTTCCTACTGCCAATCGAGTGGCAACACCTCCGGGATTTGAACCTAGGTTCACGGGCGGCATCCCGTAGATTTAAGCAGGACATGCCCGCAGAGACGTCTCCCCGATGGATTTACCAGAAGGAAGATCAAAAAATATTTTACGCGAAGACGATGTTCACCGATTGTAAGACGGCAAACTTGTGCATTTGTTTGTAAAACAATTGCACGCTCTGCGGCAATGGTTTTTGAAGAAGCGGCCCGTCTGTCCTACCAGTTGAGGCGGCTTTGGCCCCAGGCATCGGCTCTCACTCCTAAAATCCCGGCACCTCTCAAGTTCTCACACTCGAACGCTCAGACCCATCGTCTCTCAAACGGGTAAGTGAGCTCCTACCTAGTCCCATGTTTGAAAGAACATCCTCAGCTTATCATGGGTTTTAAAAGTGAGGATTTTTCTTTCAAAAATAGATGTAAGATATTGATTTTATTGCTGTGGTAGGCCCAGTGAAATAGGGATTTTATTGCAAATTCCACGGAAAATGTGTCTTTATTGCTCAGGTGTTGTCAGGGCAAAAGACGATATCCTAATATAATTTAATACCCATTCTACTCAAAATTAGCTTCCAAATAAGTCCACTCTATCGACATCATGATAGAAATAATCTTGTCGCGAAGGTTGCCTTTCAACCCTACCGATTTGACTCTATCTACTCCAACCGCGAACTTTGCCTGCGCAAACCCAATCTTTGCCACTATTCACAGACCCAACCCATTGCCATTGTGAGCTTCTGTCAGCTTT
>CALFWV010000061.1 GCA_937927825.1 uncultured Caulobacterales bacterium
GCCAACGGTCTCGCTGACTTCGCGGGCGGCATCGCCAATAGAATCGCCAACTTTATCCAAGGTCGGGTCAATGCGTTTGGCCTTCCAACGGCGGATTTTCCGCCACAGCAGGAACCAAATCAGAAGCAGAAGCCCGATGAAAAAGATATTGAAGAAAGGAATGATAAAGACATCCGGCCCCGCTACACGCTTCATAGATGTCGCGTTAGGGAATATAGAGAACATACGAATACGCCAACCATAATGGCGCACCGCGACCCACTGTTCATCATCTTTGGCCAAGGCCTGTGCCTGTGCGGTTACGTCACTACTGTTGAACTTAAAATAAGGCGGGAAGCCCCAGCCTGTATCTTCATTCCGGTAAACCCGGGTCTTGCCGCTCTTGGTTTCGGTGTTGATAAAGCGAACGTCACGCGTTGTGCCTTCATTGGTCCCTATATCGCCGCGGTCCCAGAAAGGTGCATCTTTTTCGATGTCCACTCGTTTCATATCCACGCCGACAATGCGCACCACATCATTTTGCGGGAGGAAGTAATTTAAGAATACCGCGCCAACGATAAACAAAAGAATGGCTGGTAAATGTTTGGCAAAATTCATGATCGCCTCCTTAGGTATATTGCGCCAGATAAATCAGAAATCCCATGATGAGACCCGGGATAATATAGACTCCCAAAATGAGTTTGGGCTTATAGGATCGACCGTAACGTTTCATCCCGCGCGCGACGAAGACGTCTTTCTCTTCGGTAATCTGTCGCAGTTCGGATTGTGTTTTATATTCAGCTTCCAAATGTACTCGATGTTTTACGCGGGCCGTGAAGCTGAGAATGGCATAGGCAATGCTGAGAAGGATAAAAATGATGACAATATTTCGGATAATGACGAACATAAATTATCTCCTGTTGCGGCCTTTCTTGCCGCGCGATCTCGGGGAAGGCCCCCATGGGCTGATATAGGGTTTTGCATTTTGACGCACCCGTCCGGATTCAATGTCGATTTCTAATAGCTCGTCATCGACCAAGCGGGTCATCGTTGGTTTTCGCAATGGCGGAATGGGTGTCGGCGCGGGCGCGTCTTCCGTCATTTTCGGTTCTGCGCCGAATAAGGCTTCGCGCGCCCCGTCTTTGTCCATGGCATATTCTTGCTGCAAAAAACGGACGACAAAGTCTTTCTTGGACTCTGACCACGTTTGATAAGCCTCATAAAAAAGCGATTTATGACAGATAAAGAGCTGCCGAAAATCGAGGTGCGACAGGTCTGACAATAACATATTGACGAGGTCACGATCTTTGTTCTGTGACCCGCGCAGCGCATAAAAGAACGCGGGATGGGGCGGGCCGAGGCGCGGCACGCGCCCCCCCAAAGAGGCCCAACGCCAAACTTCCATCAGGCCCGTAAATTCCGGTGGCAATTGGTTGGCATAGCGGCGTTCCAATGTGCGCATATTCTGGCGCGACATGCCGGAAAGGTCATGGTCATGATTGGCCGCCGTGGAAACAACGATAAAATCCATCTTCTGTCGAATAATGAGGGCGCTGTCTTGGCTCGGACGTTGAACAATTAATTGCGATAGGTTTTCGTCGCGCAGCCAGTTGGCGATGCCTTCACGGTCGTCAAAGGTCAGGACCTGATCAATATCTGTATCATTTAATCCGTTCACTTTTTCACGGGCAATGATGGTCGGAACATTGGCATCCCGAAAAACATAGACCCCGCCGAAATGAGAGGTGAAATAATTACCTTGCACATAAACTTTGCTGTCCAGTTTGACCGGATTGCGTTGAATATTCCCCGTGCGCTTGGCCAGCTCAATCATTTCTGCAATGAGAATATCATCCCACCACGCATCATCATCGCTCATAAAGCGGTCGATTTGCCCGGACAGCTCCTCGGCTTCCGCGACATGGGCTTGGGTCGTATCCGCCGTGATCTCGATGCGGTTGATGTCGAGCAAGTCCGCAGGCTCATCCAATTTGAAGACGGAGTTCATCAGCTCTCCTGCAACGGCTTCGCGCGCGGTGAGGGCGAAAAGCTGGTCTTCATTCTCGACGATATATTGCCGCAAAATAGAGCGCGAGGTCGAGAATTGGGAGTTGAGCAGAGGCGCTGTTTTCTGATCTGTTGAGAGCAAAATAAACATCTGGTTCGCGCCATGCGGGTTCAGATAAAGCTCATCACCCAGCTCATGCGCTACTTCCGGCGATGCGCCCACAATGTCGATATGAAACTCGGTTAGCTCGGTCCGCTTACCCGTCAAATGCTCCAGCGCACGATTATACCGTTCCACAAGCGCAGGCGAGGACACCTCATAAAGGTTCCCAAACATGAGACCGGCTTTGACGAGACGCATCATGAGTGGACAGCCATTTCTGGAAATGGGACGGTGAACCAGCTTTTTCCCGCTCTTAAAAGAGCTCTCTCAACTGGCGCTTCATCGTATATTTTGACTACCTTTATTTTTCCTGTTTCCTCATCAATAGTTTTAACGTCTTGGCGGAAAGTAAGGAGTCTGTATTCATTCCACAGGACTAAATCCAAATGTTCTTTTGCGGAGCTGTAACCCGCCTTTTTTCGACCTAGGTCATCAGTTTCCCACCAATCTCCTAAAATCAAAACTCTGTCCTTTTTTCTCTCTTCAGGATGAAATGATTCTGGAAATAGCACAAAACGCTCGTCATGGTTCACAAAAGACCAAGACATGTTCGTCCAGTTTTTGCATGTTGCGCCATATTTCTGAGCGTAATTTTTCCTATTCACGTTTTGCTCGCCAAATAGCGCCGCTTCGCTTCTTCATTTCGGCCGAAGTCACGGACCATATTCTCAATCGCAATCTCATCCGATTTATCGGCGTAGCGGAATTCTGAATCGGCGTAGCGGTTGATTTCTTGCAG
>CALFWV010000062.1 GCA_937927825.1 uncultured Caulobacterales bacterium
TGTTGAAGGCACATTATCGGAGTGAATTAAAGTGGTCTGAGGAGTTGCTGCGGGAGAGTAAGGCGCAGTTGGATGGGTGGTATCGTGAGAAAGAGAACTTAGCGCATCTCAGTTATATACTGCTAGAAAACTATAATGAGATTTATACAACTGAATTATTTGATGATCTGAATACACCAAGTATGTTTGCAGATCTTCGTGAAGTATCTGAACACATCATCGAAAATTACCACAAAGTAATAAATGTTTCTGGCGATAAATTTATAATCCACGACCCAGAGGCAAATTGGGCTGAAGCCATTGACTTAGATTTCATGATGAAGCGGTTGAATGTAATCGGCCTCCTCCAAAAAGACCCCGAAGACTGGTTCAAAGGCAATGCCTCATCCGACGACCAAGCTGAATTCGACGCGATTGCGCTGCGCCGCCAAGAGGCGCGGGCGGCGAAGGATTGGGCGGCAGCAGACGCGGCGCGGGATGAAGCGACAGCGAAGGGGATAGTCTTAGAAGACGGACCCGAGGGCACGACATGGCGCAAGGCCTAATCCGGTTCGACACAGATAGATTATTCAAGATTTTATATTTTTTTGAGTCTGAAAAGAAATCGTAAGACGTCTTTAACATACAATCATTAGTAGTATTTATGTGGTGGTCTTCTTTCCCTAAGATCCATTTCACACCAGCAAAATAATGTTTCCAAAGTTGACAGACATTTTTGCAAACTTTTAAGACCGGAGATTCGTCTCCGGTCTATTTTTTGCTTTTTAACCTATGAAATCCGGACTCTGTATCAGGCAGGTCCAAGCGATGAGGCGGCCCCGGCTTACCCTCACGCAGTTTGCGTTGTGCCTATCCGTGTGTGACGTTTCCGGCTTGGACGTTTTTGCAAAACCCTCGCCTTGAAGGCGTAGTTACGCTTTGGGTTTTTCGCAATGGATTTCCCGTCTTGACGACCGGTCGATCTGCTTAATTCAGGCACATGCCCCGTAAAATCGAAGCGTTCGATTTCTAACTCTGTTAATTCGCGCATATTTATTTCCCACAACGCGCCCCGCAATCAGCCTAACGCGGTGACGCTTAATGTGGTGTTTGGGGACGCGGTGAAGTTTTGGTTAATCCCATCCCTGTTTCGCGGAAGCTGTGTTGCAAATAAAAATCAACTCATTCAATCGCTTATAATTTTATCAAAAAGATGCGTCCTCACTTTGGGTTTTGTGGGACATATTTACGCTTGTCTTCTTTCACTGGGCGGTCAGGTGCACATTGATCTAACTGGAAAGAAGCGGCGCTTGTCATTGGAGTGTCGGGGGTAATGTCCCGAAGACTTGGGTGGCTTATCGCGAGCTGTTTACGCCACGACTGCGTAGCTCGGCCGGTAATGCAAAAAGGCGTCGTCGCGTGGGATTCCTCTGACAATGGATGTCGGAAGGGCTCGAAAACATATTATTTTACGCTGGTTTGCACCAGAGCCTGACCACCCACGCGAACATCCCTTCCAATTCTAAACTGAGAGGCACCGGAGAGAATAAAGACTGAGACCGGAAAAGAAAAACCCCGCTTCACGCCAGCGGCGTCAATGCGGGGTTCCCCTTACTCTTATGTCCGGCGTTAACGCCGGATGACAGGCTAGTCTTCGACGTTATCGACGACGACCGTATCCGGGCGCAATGTGCCCTTATATTCTGTGTCGATGATGTAGGTCGTGGATGACGCTTGGCTGTTCCAATTTGCCGGGTCTATTTCGTCTCTATCCCAATGCGTTTTTTCCATCATGGGCGTTGTCTCGACGTCATATTCGACCGCGCCTAGAACCTGTGATTCCGATTTTACTTCTTCTTTGCGAAGAGCTTCGGATTTTTCCAAGCTATAGTTGCCGGTGACGTGGCATGTCATATCCGGTTGCGCTGTCGTGCCAATCGGACAGCTTACTGTCGTGATTGCACCTGTGCTCGATGGGACGACAATTGCGTTATTCGCAATCATCTTATCGCTATCCATTGATTTCGCTTCGCTTTTTGTCAGCATGTCACCGTCATGTGTCAGTAGCTCGAAGTCTTTTTGCGTATCTTTCTGGCCATCAGCCTGAAGGATTTCGCCGACAGTGTCGTTGGCTTGCGTGAGGGTCGTTGCGCCTCGAACTTCCGTCATCGGCGCTGTCGTTGTGACAGTCGTTTTTTCTACCGCGTTCGTAGTTTTATGCATTTTATCACCACCGGCAAAGGCCGCTGTTGATGTTGCGGCTGTCAAGGCTGATGCGATAAGTGTTGTTTTTAAATAAGTCATAGTGTTCTCCAAAATGTGCTCGCGCCAAGAAACTTGGGGAGAGCTTGGTGAAAAGAAATTTTCGTCTCAGGAGGCGCAGCATTGCGCCGTCAACCGGACGGACGGAAATAATTTTTATTTAATTACATCGTCATAACACTGATACAGCGCTTGGCGGGGCTAATCGTTCCGAAAGACTTGCAGTTTTTTTCATCTCTGGGCACAGCGGGACCATGATACTTTATGGAAATTTGAATTCGGGCAATTGTTATAAGGTGCGGCTTTTACTGTCTTATCTCGGCGTGGCTTACATCTATGAAAATATTGATGCGCCGCATGGCGGGACGCGCACGCCGGAATTTCTGGCGATTAATCCCGTTGGGCAAATTCCAGTTTTGAAATTAGATGACGGCCGTGTTTTGGTCGAAAGCAATGCCATCATGACCTTCCTCGCGGACGGTACGCCCTATGTTCCGATCAGTGCATTTGACCGCGCCAAAGCGCTGCAATGGATGTTTTGGGAACAATATAAACATGAACCCGCCATTGCCGTTGCGCGCTTTATCAGTTTTTATGCGCCGGAGCGGGAGGGTGAATTGCCCACCCTACATGCGAAAGGCCAAACCGCGCTTGATGTGATGGAAGGTCATTTGAAGGGCGCAGCTTGGTTTGCCGGCACAGGTCCGACCATCGCTGATATCGCGCTTTACGCCTATACCCATGTCGCAGAGGATGGCGGCTTTAAGCTCTCAGATTATCCGCATATACAGGCGTGGTGCGAAAGAATGGCAGAGCACCCCCGGCATGTTTTGATGACGGACATGCCGGCCTAATGCGCGCCGTCAAATCGATAGATCTTATCGCCGCGGATCATGTGATAGCGCATAGCGTTTGGCAGGGCGGCTCTGAAATCGTCAGTGTCGACATTTAATCCGCCCGTAAATGTTCCGAAACTTGGGAGGATGATGCGCGCGGCACTCACGGCGAAACAGGGTCCACTGATTTTCCCGCCCTTCGTCCTGACCCGTAATTTAGGATGATAATGTCCGCAGAGGTTCACGCCCAAATCCTCCGCCTCATGCGGAAGATGCGTCATAAGGAATCCACCGATTTGGGCGTGATCTTCCCGGTGGCCTTTAACGCAATCAGGGATGTCCGGGTCATGATTACCAAGTATCCAAATGAACTCCTTGACGCCTTCGACAATCGCGTTCAGCAGCGCCGCATCGGTCTCAGAGAACCGCTGATCCGCGTCTATATCGTGAAAGCTGTCGCCCAACGCCACAACCCGTTTCGGCCGATAATCAGCAATTATTCGGGCGAGGCGGGTCAGGCTGTCGCGTGTGTCATAAGTCGGCAGCGGCACATGGCCGTTCATTTGCAGGAAGCTGGCTTTCTCGAAATGCAAATCCGCCACGCATAGCGTGTCATGCTCCAACAGCATCACGCTCTTACGCGCATCACAGGCCGCCGCACCCGCCCGCGTGCGTTCAATGATGGCGCTCTGTTTCGGGGATATTTGCAACGTAATCTTTCACGGTTTCTAACAGGCTCTCGCCATAGCTCAATGAGGCCTCTGCGGCTTGCGCCAACATCGCATCCTTGGCTTCACCGTCAATCATCTCGCGGCTGACTTGAATGAGCGCAGGGATAGACAGCGGACTGGCATGGGGCAAGACGCGGTACTGTATCTTCTCTTGACTGTCAGACAGCCACTGGCGCAAACGCGGCAGGTCCAGCAGCTCGCGCTCGGCCTCCTCCCGCGCAATTTGCAGCAAGATATGGTCCGGCTCATATTTATGCAGCACGTCATATATCAGGTCCGTCGAAAAGGTGACGGCCTTCATAGAGCGGCGCGCGCCGGGGAGGCGTTGTTCTGTCAGTCCGGCAATCGTCGCGATTTTGCGGAAGGATTTTTTGACCATCGGGGCCTGCACAATCCAGCTCTCAAACTCCGCATCCAGAATATCTTCACTTAGCAGCGCGGCCATATCCTCTATGGGCTCCATAGAGGTGATGGCGAGGGCGTAATCGGTGATGACAAAAGAAATCGGCTTTAACCGCGCGCTTTCCATTCGCCGTGTCAGCAGCAGACCGAGTGTATTATTTACCGGGCGCCCTTCGAATGTGTGCAGCACGGTGACAAAATTCCCACGGTCCCAAAAGCCCTCAACCAGCAATCCGGTTGCGGGCGGAAGGCCCGAGAACTTCGCCTGTAGCTCTAGCCAATCTTGCACATTTTCAGGCAAAAACCGCCAATAGGCTTCATCCGATGTAAACCGCCTCACATTGCCGGCCAAATAGGTCGACAGGGGCATGGCCCCGCCCGCATAGGCGGGGACTTTGGGACGCAATTTTCGGCGCGCCGGACTGGCTTCAACGGCCATCTCCCGCACGCCCTGGAAGCGCAGGATTTCGCCGCCGAACATGAAGGTATCACCGGGAACGAGCGGCATAACAAAACGCTCTTCAATCTCGCCGATATTGCGGCCGCGTTTACTGGCGGCGTTCGGGAACCGCCGGACTTTCAATTTGGCATATTCTACAATGGTCCCGATGTTCATGCGGTGACGCCGGGCCTGTTGCGGGCTGGCAATTTTATAGCCGCGTGATGTGGGTTTCAGACGGTGAAACCGCTCATAGGTCTTCAGCGCATATCCACCGTCTACAGCAAATTCGAGCAGCGCATTAAACGCCTCTCGCTTGACATGGCGATAAGGATAAGCAGAGCGGAGTTCTGCGAGGGCTTCCCGTTTTTTGATAGGGCCTTGGCAGGCGCGGTTGACGAGGAATTGAATGGCGACATCCATTGCGCCAGCGCGGTAGGGATCGCCGTCGCGGTGTCCATCTTCAATCGCTTCAATTGCAGCGGCGCATTCGATGGCCTCCAATGGATTACAGGGGACGAGGGTGGCCTTTGACGGCTCGTCCATGCGGTGATTGGACCGACCAATACGCTGGAGTAAGCGAGAGACGCCTTTCGGCGCGCCGATTTGGAGAATTTCATCCACATCACCCCAATCAATCCCCATTTCCAAGGCCGAGGTTGAGACCACCGCGCGCATCAATCCCGACGCGATTGCGTCCTCGGTTTTCTGCCGCCGTTCCCGCGACAGGCTCCCGTGATATAGTCCGATGGACAGCCCGTCGTCATTGATTTGCCAGAGGGATTGGAACATCAATTCAGCTTGGGCGCGGGTGTTGACAAATACGATGACAGAATTTGCGCGCCGGATAACGTCGTAAATATCTCTCACGGCAAAACGGGCATTATGCCCGCCCAGCGGCATGGATTTTTCTGACGGCACAAGGATATCCAGTTCCGGCGGGGTGTCGCCAACGACCTCAATCAAATCAGCAGGGCTATCCGTTGGGCCTAACCAATTGGCCGCCTCAGCCGGGCTGGCAATGGTGGCGGACAGACCGAAACGCACATGGTTGGGCGCCAGGGTTTTCAACCGCGCCATGGCAAGTGCCGTAAAATCCCCGCGTTTACCTGTCGAGAAACTGTGCATCTCGTCAATCACAACGCATTTCAAATTCGCGAAATAGTCAGGCGCGTTGTCATAGGACAGCAAAAGCATCAGGCTTTCCGGCGTGGTCAATAAGATGTCCGGCGGAAGTGTCTTCTGTTTGGCGCGGACATGCTGTTTCGTGTCTCCTGTCCGCACCCCGATTTTTATAGACAAGTTCATGTCCTCAATAGGTGACTTCAAATTGCGTTCAATATCATTGGTCAGTGCCCGCAGCGGGGAGATATAGAGCGTATGTAGCCCGGCAGTTGCGTCGGGCGCTTGGTCATGAAGGTCAATGAGGGACGGCAATAATCCCGCCAGCGTCTTGCCGCCGCCTGTGGGGGCAATCAGCAAAGTATCACGCTTGGCGCCGAAAGCTGCGACCATGTCCGCTTGATAATCGCGGATGGTCCAATCCTGCGCGCGAAACCAATCGCGGAAAATTTGCGGAACCTCTGCGGTGTTCAATCGCTTTTCTGTGGAAACCGTATCCAGCATATGAGTGTTTACGCGCCGACGCCCAGAAAGTGACAATGAAGATTAGCTCTCACCCTGAAAGCTGGATGCAGGTCCGCGAGGCCGGGCTCTATTGCGTGCCGGCCGATGCCTATATTGATCCTACCGCCGAAGTCCCGCGTGCCATAATCACCCATGGTCATGCCGACCATGCTCGCTCCGGTCATGGGCATGTTTGGGCGACGCCTGAGACAATCGAGATTATGAAAACGCGCGCCTATCTTAGCGCGGAGACGGGTGAGACGAAATTGACCTATGGGACGCGTCATGACTTGGGCGGCGGCGTGACGCTTTGGTTTGCGAGTGCGGGGCATATCTTGGGATCCGCCCAAGCTGTATTTGAATACCAGGGCAAGCGCGTGGTCGCAGCCGGCGATTTCAAACGTCATCCCGATCCCACTTGCGCGCCGTTTGAGGTTGTTCCCTGTGATGTATTTATTACCGAAGCCACATTTGCTCTGCCTGTTTTTCAACATCCGCCGCTGGAGGTCGAAGTTCAAAAACTGCTCCGTTCGCTGGCGACCCTGCCTGAGCGGACGCATATTGTCGGCGTTTATGCGCTGGGGAAATGCCAGCGGGTGATGAAAACCTTGCGTCTGGCCGGCTATGAGCCGCCCTTTTATCTGCACGGGGCGCTTCGGAAACTGACTGAACTTTATGAGGGCTACGGGCAAGACTTCGGCGCGTGGGAAATGGTGAGCGACATTCCGCGCAAGGATAAACATATTTTTCAAGGTAAAATCGTTCTCTGTCCTCCCGCCCAAATCAATGATCGTTGGTCGCGCCGATTTGAGTCGCCATTGCCCACCGTTGCCAGTGGATGGATGCAAATTCGCGCGAGAGCCCGACAGAAGCGGGCAGAGATGGCCCTCGTCGTCTCAGACCATGCCGATTGGGGCGATTTAATCCGGACCTGCAAACAAACCAAAGCCCCCGATGTCTGGATAACCCATGGCCGGGTTGAAGCCTTAGAATACGCTCTGCGAAAGGAAGGCATCAATGCGAAGGGCCTTAATTTAATCGGATTAGAAGAAGAGGGCGGGTCATAATGGAAGCCTTTTCCCAACTCCTCGATGATCTCTATTTTACCAATTCCACCCTCGCCAAAGAGGCTATCCTATCGACCTACCTTCGGGCCACCCCTGACCCGGATCGTGGGTGGGCCTTGGCTGCAATAGCCGGAACGCTCTCTTTTGATATGTTCAAGCGCAATCTCATAAAGACCCTGATGTCGGAGCGAATGGACCCATATCTGTTTGATTTGTCGCGCCATTATGTCGGAGAGATGAGCGAGACTGTCGCTCTGGCTTGGCCGCAATCCTCGGACCCTGTCCGTTTGAACCGATTGCCTGATTTGCATGAAGTTATTGCTGAATTTCAGTCGCGGGATAGAGCGGGTATTCGCGCCTATCTCATCACGCTGCTGGATAATATGACCCCCGCCCAGCGTTGGGCGTTGCTCAAACTGGGAACGCGCGGCCTGCGCATTGGGATGTCTGCGCGAACCGTGAAGACAACGATTGCCAAAATGGCCGACGTCGAAATCGGGGTTATAGAAGAGCTCTGGCATGGGTTGGAGCCGCCCTATGAAAGTCTTTTTGCGTGGATAGACGGCCGGGCGGAAATGCCTGATATATCTCAAGTTCTGACGTATTCGCCTGTGATGTTGGCCCATCCTTTAGATGAGGATAAGGACCTGGCGCGCCTTGCGCCCGGCACGCATCAAGCCGAGTGGAAATGGGACGGCATACGGGTGCAGCTCGCCGCCATGAACGGCGAGGTGAAAATCTTCTCCCGCACCGGTGATGATGTAAGCCATAGTTTTCCGGACCTTGCGGGCGCTGCCGATTTTGAAGCCGTATTAGATGGTGAATTATTGGTCAAACCCGGGGATGAAATTGGGTCGTTCAATCAGCTTCAAAAACGTTTGGGCAAGAAAAAACCAGCCAAAAAACTCATGACGGACCTACCCGCGCATCTTATGGCGTATGATATTTTGAGCCTTGATGGACGGTCACTGAAAAGCGAAACTTTGACGGACAGACGGAAGCTCTTGACGACGTTAATCGCGGGGCAAGACCCAAATCGGTTTTCCCTATCCAAGACCTTGGAATGGACGGACGCCGCGCATTTACGCCGCCTTCGCGAAGACGCGGCCCGCTCTAACGGTATGATTGAAGGGCTGATGATAAAAGATAAATCTTCGCCTTACATTGCAGGGCGACCTAAACATCAGTGGTATAAATGGAAACGGGATCCATTCCTGTTGGATGCCGTTTTGATGTATGCGCAGCGCGGCACGGGAAAGCGGTCCAGCTTTTATTCTGATTACACATTTGGCCTTTGGTCCGATGCCGAAGACGGCAAATTATTACCCATCGGGAAAGCTTATTTTGGGTTTACAGATGAGGAATTAAAGCTGTTGGATAGCTGGATAAGATCTCACAAATTGCAAAAATTTGGCCCCGTGCAAGAAGTCACCAAAGAGTTGGTTTTTGAAGTGGCCTTTGATTCCGCCCATGAAAGCGCGCGTCACAAATCCGGCTATGCGTTGCGCTTTCCCCGCATTCACCGCATCCGCTGGGACAAACCTGCACGGGAGGCGGACAGGATTGAAGCTGTCAGGGCGCTTGTGGGCAAGTAAGATTTGGCTATGGTCCGCTTATGGGACAACCTGATTGTAAGACACTGATTATCGGCGCCGGTTTTGGCGGCATCTGCATGGGCGTGCAACTAAAAGAGCGCGGCGATGATGATTTTATCATTGTTGAAAAGGCGGATGAGGTCGGCGGCACTTGGCGAGAAAATACTTACCCCGGCGCAGAATGTGATATTGCCAGCGCGCTTTATTCTTATTCCTTCGCGCCTAACCCGGCGTGGGATTTTAAATGGGCCAAGCAAAAACAAATTCACGAGTATCAGAAAACAATCGCGCAAACTTACGGATTATATGCGCATTTGCAATTTGGCCGACGGGTTAAATCCGCGACTTATGACAAGGGACTTTGGCGCACGAAATTTTCCGATGGTGAGGTCATTAGCAGCCAATTTTTAGTTTCGGCGATTGGCCAACTTCATATTCCCAAAACGCTGGATATTCACGGCGCATCTGATTTTAAAGGCGCAAGTTTTCATTCCGCGCAATGGGATCATAACTATGATTACGCAGGAAAGAAAATTGCGGTTATTGGCAATGCAGCGAGTGCCATCCAACTTATACCTGAGCTCGCGGAGGCA
>CALFWV010000063.1 GCA_937927825.1 uncultured Caulobacterales bacterium
GCACAACGGGCGTCGCGGCCCTGCGCCATGGTCGCCGCTTTATCGGCATAGAAATGGATGCGGAATATCTGGAAGGTATCGCGCGCCCGCGCTTGCAGGCAGAGCTGGAGAGATGTCAGGTCCCGCCGCAGGTAAACGCGGAAGCGGAGCTGATGGCGGAGATTGCGGGAATTATTAAAGCGGGACGGTAAACAGCCGACAGGCCCCGCATCTTCACTTCGTTCATGTTGTTTGCCAGCAAACAACGAGGCGGGATGATAGATTTATATATCTTGACCTGCGGTTTTTTTTGTTCCGCATATATTCTCATATACGCTATCACGTCTATATCATGACGAGTTCGATTTATCGGGAGATTTATATTGGCGTCACCAATGATATTGCGCGGCGTGTGGCCGAGCACCGCGCGGATATGGGCAGCAAACATCTCACCAAATATAAGATATATAGGCTCATCTATGTGACCTCATTCAATGATATTGATGAGGCCATCACCGATGAGAAAAAATTGAAAAAATGGAAACGTCCGTGGAAGGATGTTTTGATTGAGGACACCCATCCCGGTTGGCACGATATTTCAGGTGAATTTTGGTCGGAGACTTGATTGGGATTGGGTGTGGGGGGGAAAGCTTGGCCTGTTGCCTTTCTGCCTGTTGCCTTTCTGCCTTTGGCCTGATTCGATAGGCGCCGTCCCCGCACGCGCGGCCCGCACTTTATCGGACGGGAAACGAGAGCGGGCAAACCGCGTTTCCACGTTTCAGATTTTCGCCGTCCCTATATTTTTTCGCAAAATGCCCCATGTTCGCGGGGGGTTTCCAAGATGCGTCCATGTTTTCAAAGAGAATAATCCACGGTCTGGAAAGCTATGATATGCTGAACAGGTTCTTTCAAACACGGGACAGGTGAGACGTCATTTACCGTTTGAGAGACAGTGGAGTTGAGCATCTGCGTTTGACAGCGTGGACTGAGCCGGACTTTTTATAACGAGAGCCGACCGATGGTTCCAAGTGGGCCAACTTCGGGGTTTATGACTGGCCGTTATATCAAAAACCGCTGCCGCAGGGTCGTCATGCTCGTCTTACAATCGGGCGTGCGGTCATCGCGTAAAACAAAGTTTTTCTATCTTGGTACTCCATCGCGGAGACCAACCCTGCGGGCGGTCCTAACCTACCAAAGAGATATTTCGCAGACCCGGCCTGAAAAGGATGATGGGCTGTAACCACTCCCTCCTGCCAGAAAGTCAATTATGCCGCGCCCGACACATCGCTCTCCCAAACCTACCGCCTCTTCCACCTATGAGCGGCTCCGTAACCTCAGTCTCGCCATTTCGGTGCGGGAGAAACAGGTCAAGCTGCGCCGCCTCGAATGGGATACGCAGACGCTCGCCCTGCCTCATCTCACGCCCCTGCCGGGGGATGGTGAGTTACAGGTGCGAAAGCCGCTCACCGATAAAGATATCCCGCGTCCGCGCCCGCCCAAAATGCCCGAATATAAACCCGGCATGCCGGATGAGTTGTATCAGTCGATGCTGGATCTTTATCTGAATGATTTGAAAGATGAGGAACGGCGCGATCCCTATAATAAGCTCGCCTCGGTCACGGCCCAAGCCGTTTTAGAGGCCGCGCAAGCCCGTGAGGATAAGCGGCTGGACGCCGAAAAGGCGCGCGAGACCGCCGCGCGCCGGGCAAAACAATAAATGCGGGGGCGGCCAAACCGCCCTCGCCTACAATCGGAAGCGAGGCGAACCCGCAAACGGCCTATGGCTTCCAATCGCCCGTAATCATGCAGGTGCCGTCGCCCGCATCCTTTGTACCGGCCGGGCAATTTAAGGTCGAGACGACAGGCGCCGCAGGCGCTTGCAGTGCCGGGCCAGATGCCGGGTTAGATGTCAGGCCAGAATTCGGGGCGCCGGATTTTTGGATGACATAGGGGCCGCCCGTATTAATCAGACGTTTGGCCTTCTCCGCGTCGCTCATGCCATAGGTCTCGCCATAAGTTTTGGCTTTCTCCATGGAGCGGGCCAGCGCCTCATCCCGCTGCTTTGCCTTTTCGGCCTCCGTCAGATTATCCGGGGAGACATCGCCCATAATCGCACCGATTTTTTTATCCGCACGATTTTTTACCACCGCGATGGCGGCATCTTCCCTAGACCCGCCTTTAATCATTGTGGTGCCGGCAATCATCGCATCTTCGGTCGTCATATTATCCATCA
Source organism: uncultured Caulobacterales bacterium (assembly GCA_937927825.1). Taxonomy (GTDB): domain Bacteria; phylum Pseudomonadota; class Alphaproteobacteria; order Caulobacterales; family Maricaulaceae; genus Litorimonas. The sequence continues at coordinate 2,213 of CALFWV010000063.1, forward strand.
CCTTATCAAGGACTTTCTCTTTTGCGGCGGTTGTCGCCGCATCGGTCGGGACTTGGGCCAAGGCCGCGCCGGGCAGCGCCAAAACGGCGGCTGCGGTGAATAAGATTGTTTTAAACTGTGTCATAGAATTCTCCAGAGTTTTAGGCGCTCACATTTGCCCGCCAGACGCGGGCAACAACAAGGATGTTCCTCAGAATCTGTCTGAAACGTCATCAAACAGGAAAGGCGTAATCCTTGTCTTAGCCGAGGCGTATCAGGCGGTTTCTGAATGAGAGCCAAATTAATCCGGGCTCCGCCGGGTTTTTCACGGGCCAGCGTGACGGTGGTCACGTCCTATGGCGCGACTCTCGCCTATGACGGGAGTCCCGAAACGGGGCGTTTTGGGGCCCCAGGTGCGGCTGGTCTCAGTGATTTTTCCCTCACCCGCGATCCGCCCTCACCCTTCCCTTGGGGTATAGGATTGGGGAGTCCTCCATTTCCCCGCCTTTGGAGGATGGTCACGGGCGCGATCTTTATGGTCGGACCATCCTCCCTTTTTACGCGGGGCGGAAAATAAAAACCCCGCCTCACGGCAGGGTTTCAAAATTCAATTCCGAGGCGGATTAAAAATTCAGGCCTTTCACCGTGAAATTATCCCAGGCGCTCCCGGGTTTCTTTTTCTCCGGGGCCTTTTCCGAAACGGGAGGCGCATCGGCGCGCTTTTCTTCCGCTTCCAAAGAAGACGGCGCTGTGGAAGGTGCATCTTCCATCAGCGGTTCATCCCGCAACCATTTCTCCGCCGTTTCGGACTCATCGGGGGCAAAGGCCATCAGCTCCAGGCCCGGAATAACTGCGCCTTCGATTTTCGCAGAATTGCGTATCCACGTGCTGTCTGTAATCAACGCACAGCGATCTATCTCATGGGCGCGGCGCAGAACTTCGCCAACCCGGCGGAATTGCTGGCTTGCCTCCGCAAGATCAGAAAAATTATCAGCCTGCATTTCGACGCAGATTTGTAAATTATCATTCGTGGCGATTTCGCTCTGAGCGTTTTTAATCCACTCGAATGAAGATTGGACGGTCTCCGATGACATCGGACCGTTCACGGACATTTGGACGATGCTCTCGTCAAGGGTAAGCTCAAGGTTCTCGGTCTTGAGGGCTTGCATAGGGTCTCCTGTAAAGTTGCTGTGTTGTTGCAGCGGTTGAGACGTAGCTTTGTTCCGAGAAAGTCAATTTTCCGCCCGAGGTTGAGCGCCCGGGCGGATCGAGTTTTACAAATCCGGAGCCGGCATTTCCGCTCCGTCGGGCTCGATTCTGTCAAGCTCCGAGGCTTTATCAGACCGGATAGCCAACTCCGATGGCTCAATACTCACGGACGTATCGGTGTCATGTGCCGCAAAAGCCGCAAGATATTTGCCGCCAGTCACGACGTCTTTGAAAGAGTCGTCTCCGGCCTCGGCCCACATAAGCGCAAAGGTTACGTATTCATCAGCATTTAAACCCCCGTCCTGATCTAGATTAGCAGCAAGGACGTCATGCACGATTGATCCAGCGGTTGTCTCTATGGCGACACCGTCATTCGGGACCTGCGCAATAGCGGGAACCGTTAGACAAGTGGTGAAAGCAATCGTCATAAGCGTCTTAAGGTTGGACATAATTCTCTCCATTTTCCAACACCGCCCAGCGCTGAGCCTCGTTTGGCCAGCTTTGGCTAACGGCTCAAGTGAACGGTATTTAAGATAAGAGTCCCGAAATTCCCGCCAATTTTCAGCCTAGTTTGCGTTAAAATCCAAGATAGGTTGACAAATAAATGAACACATTTTCACCACAGCTTCGTAAGAATGTGGTAGGGCTACAGTACAAATTCGGAAAAAACCCAGTGCCAAGGGCAATAGCTGACTGAATGAATGGTCTAAAGGGAGAGAGACTTCATGCCGAAAAATTTTTTTTGTAGGTTAGTTATAATTGCGAGCATAGGCTGGTTTACAGGCTCAACACCTACATTTGCAAACGCCTCGGCAGCGAGCCAAACTTCTAATCAACATGTAACGGTTGCAGCTCACTTCAAACCCAGACCCAGCAAATCGATCCGCCTCGATTTTGACGCCTGGGATTTTATGCTCTCCGAAACAGTTCTATACATGGGCCCGAGTACTCGCACACCCGCATCCCGAAAAACGCCCGAGGTGGGTAGTCGTTTGCCACGCGGCAACAGATCTCGCCTGCGGTTAGAAGGCAACAAAGTTCTTTACACACTCATGCAAGACTGCATTAAATCAGAGCTAGATAGCTATGCAACTGAGTTAGAAGTATTGGGCAACCGACTTGACATTCCTGCATTGCCGAAAAATGAACAATTGGCATATTGGATAAACCTTCACAACGCTGTTCTGGTTACAACATTGATTAAAAATTATCCCGGACCCAAACGTCAACCGAGTCGAATTAAACCAGTAAGTGGCTCAGACGCCAAGTTGCATAATGCGAAACTAGTGAAAATTGACGGCCACGCTCTGTCGCTGCGTGATATCAGAGAAAAAATTGTTTTCCCTAATTGGAAAAATAAAGATGTCCCTTTTGCTTTTCATTTGGGGCACCTAAGCTCCCCGTCATTGGCGAATAGCGCATATAATGGCCGTGACATTGCTTTCCAGCTAGCGCGGAACGCTTATGAATTTGTCAACTCACTCAGGGGCTATGAAAAAGGTGCTCTAAACCCGTATATTTTTGAAGTTTCAAATTGGTATTATCGAAATATAGAAACCGATTTGGACGCCTACTTTCAGAGAAAAATGCGACCTGAGGTTTATACTGAATTTTTAACTTACGGTATCGATAAGGTGAGCAAAGAGGATTTGTCCATTGCGGATGTAACAGGAGGACACGGTCGTCGGCGAATTTTCTCAAATGTCCAAACATCCGCACGATCAAGATTAGCTCTGGGGCCTGACATCGACGATTTTCTGAACGCTAGAGCAGGTAAATTTGCTCAATTACGCAATAAGACTTGGTATAAGCGTGGTACCGTTACAATTGAAGACACTCAAAACGAGGACGACCCATCGAATATTAAATGATTGCTAGCACCAAACCTCCGAGCTCCTGCTTTAGGAAACTCCCACCAGTTGGAGACTGGACCAACGTCATTAAACTGCCGGGCAACATTAACACTGCAAGAGTGAGTTATATTCCATTAGCTCTAGATAAGGTTTTCCTCTGAAGTTTGAACTTTCGCATTCGGGTAGAACCTGAATTTCGGAGGCCAATCAAAAGCGAGGAAATGACTTCGGTGGCCTGTGTTTCACGGCCAATATTCTCAAATTTAGCAGGGTAACTTTTTAATTTCTTTGAGCCGACAGTAGGCTTGGCGTGAAGGTTTCAAATTTAACAGTTCGTCCGGCTCGCGCCATATTATCTTTTATTGTGACAATGTTTTGCAACTTGGCGGTTTCATCCGCGCGCAGGTCTATGGCGGCTCCGGGTCGATTGACTAAGTGGCGTTGAACTTCGGACTCCACTAGTGAGATTGGAACAATTCTTCCCTCTACAGAAATGGAATTTTCGCCATCCACAACGATGCTGATAATTGATGTCGTTTGTCCTGCCGGGACGTTACTTTTGACCTGTGTAAAATCCACGCCCTTTTCGTCAAGAAAGACGGCCGTAACGATGAAGAAAATCAGAAGGATAAAAACGACGTCCAGCATCGGTGTCATATCGACCCCATCCTGATCGAATTTGGATGAGCGATTCAGCCGTCGCGACATAGTTTCCTCCTATTTAATATAATATAATATAATATAATGTAATGTTATACTATTATATTAAATAAATCAAGGCGTTTATCTTCGTGTTAAAAAATCAACAAGCGCGAGGGCTTCCGCGCTGTCCCATTCCGCTTCCCCTTCAAGAATGGCAATCTCCTGGCCTTGTGGATTGTAAATCACAGTAGTCGGATATCCCCGAAGTTGGAGGTTTCCGGGAATACCGTAGGAGCCATCATGCCAGGGCGAGAGATTTTTGATGCCATTATCGGCGAAAAACTTTGCAGGTTCATATGTCGTACGGTCGATGGAAATTGTCACGACTTGGAAATCATCCCCGCCGCGAAGATTCTGTAATCTATCCAAAGACGGCATCTCCGCAATACAAGGCGGGCACCAGGTAGCCCAGACATTAACCAAAACTGTTTTCCCCCGCAAATCTTCCAGGGTCAATGTTTCGCCAGTCGCTGCCTCGAATACCGTTTTGGGCAAGGCAGGCGGACTTTCCCGGCGTGTCAATTTTTTAAGACTGTCTCGGGCATATACATCTAATCCCGTCGCTGGTGGCTGACAGGACTGGACAAGAACGAAACACACGCCGAAAAGCCCCACGAGTAAACAACCGCGAATAGCATTACCGAGTGAAAAGATTGAAGAGCTCATGACTGATCAGATAGATAAACCAACCGGAAAAAGCCAGAAGATGTGGGGGGGCCGCTTTGCCGCAGGGCCGGGCGCACTCATGCAGGCGATCAACGTCTCAATTGATTTCGACCAACGCTTGGCAACGCAGGATATTGCCGGATCAAAGGCCCATTCTGACATGCTCGCCGCACAAGGCATTATTACCACCGGCAACCGCGATGCGATACATAAGGGGCTGGATGAAATTGCCGCGGAAATCGCCGAGGGCACGTTCCCATGGTCTGCTGAACTTGAAGATATTCATTTGAACATTGAGGCGCGCCTAAAAGACAAAATCGGCGAAGCGGGCGGTCGTCTTCACACAGGCCGTTCCCGAAATGACCAAGTGGCAACCGACTTCCGTCTCTGGGTACGAGAACATGTCGAGTTGTTCCAAACACAATTGACAGCGCTGATTTCCGCGCTCGTTGATCAAGCTGACGCGCATGCTGATATGATTATGCCGGGCTTCACACATTTACAATCGGCGCAGCCCGTCACATTTGGTCACCACATGCTGGCCTATGCAGAGATGTTTGCGCGGGATCGCTCCCGCTTTGCGGATTGTCATGCCCGCCTGAACGAAAGTCCTTTGGGGGCCGCCGCTTTGGCCGGGACCCCCTATCCAATTGACCGAGACATGACGGCGAAAGCCCTCGGTTTTGACCGCCCCATGGCCAATTCATTGGATGCCGTTTCTGCGCGTGATTTCGCTCTGGAAGCGCTCAGCGCTGCATCGATTTGCGCCACCCATCTGTCACGCCTGTCAGAGGAAATCGTGATTTGGACCAGCGCGCAATTCCGTTTCATTACATTAACTGACGCCTTCACCACCGGCAGCTCGATCATGCCACAGAAACGAAACCCGGATGCGGCCGAACTCGTCCGCGCGAAAGTGGGGCGAATCATGGGCGCACTCACCGCCTTGACTATCGTTATGAAAGGCCTGCCCCTCGCATATTCTAAAGATATGCAAGAGGATAAAGAGCCCGTCTTTGATGCTTTCGATGCGCTGGAGTTAGGCCTGGCCGCGATGGCAGGCATGGTCGCGGACATGACGCCAAATAAGGACCGTCTCGCAGAGGCGGCAGGTGCGGCCTTCTCAACGGCCACGGACCTCGCCGATTGGCTTGTTATGCACCTCAACATGCCGTTTCGCGACGCCCATCATGTAACTGGAACAATCGTGGCTATGGCTGAAAAACAGAACGTCACGCTGGCCGCGTTATCTTTGGCAGAGATGCAAAGTGTAGAGCCGCGCATCTCGAAAGAAATTTTTAATGTGCTGACCCCGTTCGCCTCCGCCAGCAGTCGCACGAGTTATGGCGGCACAGCGCCAAGCGAAGTTCGCAAGCAGGTTGCCCGTTGGAAATCAGATTTGGGCTAGAGCGAGGGCGGGCAAAATTTTGCAACACGACCCAGAATATCTGTCACCGGTGCCTCCGCCCAACTATCCGGGTAAGGTTTTTTGATTGAACTTGGTCGCCACCCCAGTCCCCAATGTCCGCTGTCTTCATCAAACTCCACATACAGCCCCAAGGTTTCTTCGGGACTGACAATGACGATACGTATGAGGCGATCTGCGTCTGAGGCGACCGCTTTAGCCGCTTCGTGAGCGGCATTATCCGCTGCCACAAATACCGGCACGGCCCCGGCCCCGAAATCATGCGACATTTCACAAACCCGGTCCTCGGCACCGCGAAAATTCGTCAAACGAAATCCGCGCGCTTTGACGCCTTCCGCCGGGGCTTCTTCCAAGGTATTCAACACAGAAAATGCTCTGTTCGCAACCTTATCGAAACGGCGTTGCTTGATGATTGGCACGTCCAAACGATTAAGGACGGCACTCGCGCCAGACTTGACAGAGCCCGCCGCCTCCGAAACCGCTCGCGCGGGCGCTGTTGCAATCTGCCAAGCCTTAAAAACCCCAACAGCAACGAGAAGCGCAACCAGCAAAATCATAGTCCACTTGACGGCTTTCCACATTTCAGTTCTGTCGGTTGTCGGTTCACCCATTATATTTGGTCCTGGGCACCCATAGCCCGCATGCGTTTCGCGGCTTCAATATTGGCAAAGGCGCGCTGGGCAGGACTGTAGTCTATCCACGCCGCAATATCGGCTCGCGTGCGTCCGCATCCCATGCAAACCCCCGACGTGATATCAAGTTTGCAAATGAGCTTGCACGGGCTGTCAGTATCAATTGTTGACGTCATGACACCAAGTTAACGGGAGCGTTCAAGACTGCAAGCCTCTCAATTTTCAGCCGCTGCAGCTTTTGCAGCGCGGTTCATCCGCAGATACGCCCCCTCCCCGCGGCAATGATCGCCGCCAGACTTACGCTAGTCTTCAGTGGCCGCATCTCCCAATCCAAATCGACGCAGAGTTTTCGGCGATGGCACAGGTTGAAGGTCATAAGCCCCGCCGCTGATGATAAGACGCTCTGCATTTGCATCTTCAATATCATCCAAACTCACAACCCACATGTCCTTTACGGCTTCCAGCGGCAGCGATTTTCGTCCCCCCTCCGATACCGCGGTTGCCGTAGGAACAGATTTACGGTCAATCATTCTAATACCAAAATAATCGGTATCCGGCATGAATAAGGCAATCGCGCCGGGGAGCATTTTCTTGTAAAACTTCTTTCCGTCTTTGGCGGCTTCCTGCAGTTCGGCGAGACTATGGTCTCCGGGGGTGGACTTAAATAGAGGGGATAAGCCCATCTCAAAATAGAGTCCTTCGTCATCTTTGGGGCGGTCCGCACGTGTGGGGTCATCCACGCAGATGTCCGTGTCGGGGCGCGCAGTTGCAGCCGGAATAAAATTGGGAACAGCCCCTGTTTCTCGTGAAAAAGGCAGTTCGGTGACCAACTCTCCATTTTTGGACAGGTAAAATCTATCGGGCCACACACCCTCGTCCTTAATAATAAATCGAGGCTGTAATCGAACGTCGACAATATTACGCCGCTCGGGTTTCACTTCGGCCAGCTCGCTCACTAATTTTGGGACATCTTTAGCGGGAAAGCAAAATGTTTCGCCGCGCAAATCGGGGGCATCCGCAAAGGCGCTCGTCGCTGCGGTGCACAGCACTGTGAAAGCAAAAGGCAGTATTGCGTATTTCATCTCGAACGTTTTCCCGTTATGTGCTCCTCAACATGATGAGGATGACTATGATATCTCCGACCCCTAGCAAGCTGAGCCTCAGCTTAAAAATGACGATACTGTCACTCTTGATGACAAGTCTGTTGGCAGGCTGCGGCATTCGCGGAAATCTCAAAACGCCGCCGCCGGTCTTTGGCGGGGACTCAAAAGTGGA
>CALFWV010000064.1 GCA_937927825.1 uncultured Caulobacterales bacterium
TTTTCAACGAGACGGGCAGTGAGGAATTCGCTATGTCTAGAGCTCTAATATCGTGGCCGAACGACTTCGTCCTATTGATCCGCTGAATAATTCTGGAAGGATCAAAGGAGCGCTTCGCTGCATTTGGTCCCCCGGACCAAATACGGGCGCTACGCGTCCATCAGGAGACCACCACGCGGGCAAGTCCTGCTTTTAAAAGAGGCCTTACGCTGACCCCGTTGAAAACATGTTTTCAACTTCCTAAAACAGAAAAATGGGCAGTAAACCTTAGCGCTAGCGAAAATCTCTTTTCGGCGCGTCGGTCTCTACTTTCTTTGGCTTCCAATAATCGCGACGGCAGCGTTGACCGAGGCGGGTGAGGAGTTCGTAATTGATTGTGTCCGATTGCTTGGCCTCTGCCTCGAGATGTTTTCCGCGGAAGATGACGACGCCGCCGACTTCGACGGAAAGGTTCGCGTCAGTCGCGTCAATCATGGTTAGGTCCATGCTGACGCGGCCTACGATTTTGACTTCCTCATCATGCAAGATCGCCGTGCCTGTATTGCTCTGATTGACGGGGACGCCGTCGGCATAGCCCGCGCCGACGATGGCCACACGCATGTCCCGCGGGGCGATAAAGCTGGCGTTATAGCCGATGGACTCCCCCGCTTTGACCCAGCGCACCTGTAAGATTGGCGCAAGCAGAGTGGCGACAGGCTTGGTGACTTCCTGACCGGGCTTGGTCGTGGCATTGCCGCCATACAGGCCGATGCCGGGGCGCACCATCTGAAAGTGATAGGGCTTGCCCAAATATATGCCCGCCGTATTGGCGAGCGATAGCGGGGTGAGGGGAAGCTGCGCTGCGGCTTTTCTAAACCGCGCGAGTTGCGTCTTGTTCATCGGGTTTTTGTCATCAGAGGCACAGGCAAGGTGGCTCATGACCCATTCCGGGTTCAGCGCGCTCCAGAGGGATTTATCGCGGCCGAGCTCAACCACATCGTCAAAGCTGAGGCCTAAGCGGTTCATGCCTGTATCGATATGGATGGCCGTATAGGGCGGCTCATTAATGCCGCGCGCCACATCCGCCCAATAGCGGGCTTGTTCCAGGGAGTTGATAACGGGCTTAAGCTTTGCGCCCAATAATACGCCTTTATCGCGCGGGGCCGGACCGTTGAGTACATAGATGGCGGCATTGGGCCCCACACCGTCGCGGAGCATTTTGCCTTCGCCCGCCGTGGCAACAAAGAAGATACGGCAGCCCGCGCCATAGAGTGTCTTGCCGACCGCGACGGCGCCGAGGCCGTATGCGTCCGCCTTGACGGATGCGCCGATTTTCGCTGCGCCGACTTTCCCCTTCAGCGCTTCGTAATTCGCGCGGATTTGGGGAAGATCGACACGCAGGGTTGGACGGGTCGAGTAGCTGGGCTGATTGATAAGTTTTGACATGAGCGCGCGTTAGACCGTTTGGCGCATCAAAGGAACCAAACAGTTGCAGTGAACGCCAGCTGAACGAGAGACGAGGAGGGCCGAAGATGACCGTATTGTCATCAAGATGCTGAAACCATTCAGCTTTCATTCAAGGCTTACGGCCTATGTCTTTTCTTGCGCGCGTCCCTTCCGTGACGTGATTTCCCGACGCTCTCCCTGTCGGAAATGGCCGCAGCAGCCGCAATGTCCTGGCACGGACACAGCGATTGGCGAAATGGCCCACGGTGTGCGTAGCAGGGCCGTGGCTGTCTGGTGAATTCTCTCTCTTCACCTGACAGCCCGGCTTCTGTCTTTTTAAGAGCTTGCTGTGCTAATCGCCGGGATTCGCAGAACTTGACCGGGATAGATTTTGTCCGGGTCCGTCAGCATAGGTTTATTGGCTTCGAAAATTTCCGGATAGAGCTTCCACGTTCCGTAATATTTTTTCGAGATGGCGGACAGGGAATCGCCGGAAACAACCGTATGAAATTGAGACTCACGGCCGCCAAGACCGGAGCCTGCCTCATCTTTGACCCCGCCAACGCCTTCGACGTTACCGACTGCCAGAATGATTTTTTCTTTCATTTCCTGCGAAACGGCTTCCCCGGCGACAGTCACAACGCCGTCTTCGCCAACATTGATGTCCACCCCGTCTGTATTCAGGCCATATCCTTCGACTTCTTTCTTGAGCTTGTCTTCGGCGTCTTTGCCCTTAAAAACAGCGCCCATCGCCTTACCGGCGGCTTTCACAAATGGAATCATACCAAACATAGTTTTTCCTTTAGGTTATATACGGCGCTGTAATCTGCGCGTTGCCGTATTTTGCCACGGCCCAACGCCGGAAACCATTGAAAACTTCAATATTCTGTTAGGAGTCGCCTGCCATAAAGCTTGGCCTTTCAGATGCGTCTCGCTATAGGAGCGCAAATCTATTCGTTCAGAGGCTTCACGTCATGACACTCGCACAAGCTGGCATTTCAATTTTTGGTCTGTTTAACATGGATCCCGCGCTGTTTGCCTTCGCACTCGTCGCCATCGCCTTTGGTGGATTAAACCTGCTGGAATATAAGCGGTTCGATTAATCGCTGACTAAGGGCTCACGCTCATGATTTCCGCATTTTTCTTTCTCCTCATCGGTTTGGTCGTTTTGATTATTGCCGGCGACATCATGGTGCGCGGCGCGGCGGCATTGGCGCGGCATTGGGGCGTCCCTGCACTCATCGTCGGTCTGACAATTGTCGCATTCGGTACTTCAGCGCCCGAAATGGTAGTGGGCGTGCAAGCGGCTTTGATGGGGCAGGGAGATTTGGCCGCTGGTAATGTGGTGGGCTCTAACATTGCCAACGTCTTGTTGGCGCTTGGTTTGCCTGCGCTTATCCTTGCAATTCCTACCAATATGACCGGGGTGGCGAGGAACAGCTTCATTGCGCTGTTTGCCGCAACGCTGTTCGTCGTTTTGGCTTTTGTGAAATCGCCAATGATGCAGTGGCAGGGCGCTATCTTGTTTGGCGGAATCATAGCTTACCTCCTTTTCATGTTCCGCTTGGCCAAAGCCGGGTCCGATGATCCAATCTTGGAAGAAATGATGGAAATCGACGAAGGCGAAGACGGGCTTCCGACCAATATGATTAAGTCGATTATCTATGTCATTCTCGGAATTATTGGATTGGTTCTGGGCGGGAATTTGATTGTTGAAAATGCAGTTGAGATTGCTGGCGGTTTTGGGGTGTCGGAGACAATTATCGGCCTGACGATTGTGGCGGTCGGAACGTCCTTGCCGGAGATTGCAACAGTCGTCGTCGCGACGAAACGGGGGCATCCAGAGGTCGCAATTGGGAATGTGCTTGGCTCAAATGTCTTCAACGTCTTTGCTGTTATGGGGGCGTCAGCTTTGGCCGGGCCAATCGGTATTGCGAACAATCTTAAGGTCTTTGATTTCTGGGTCATGCTGATCTCCAGTTTGGTATTGCTTTTATACGTGCTGAGGCGTCAGCCAATCGGGCGCAAGACAGGCGGCGTTTTCACGATTGCCTATGTTCTATATCTCCTCATCGTCGTCTTTCTCGCGCCAAATATGTGATCTGATGCGGTTCGAGATTGAAAAAGATTTCCAGTTCGAGGCAGCCCATTATTTCGGCCATGTCGATGCAAATGACGTTTTCAAAAAAGTTCATGGCCATAGCTTCAAAGGCACTGTCACAATCGTCGGTGATGCGCAGGAAGACAAAGGCTGGGTCCGTGACCTTTGGAAAATTGAGCAGATTATCAAAGATGTCGTAGAGCCGCTGGATCATTCGCTTTTGAATGAGGTTGAAGGCCTGGAGCAACCCGCGCTTGAAAGAATCGCAGCTTGGATTTTCGAGCGCTTGGCGCCGAGCTTACCCGGCCTTGCTTGTGTTGAGGTTGGTCGTCCCAGCTGCGGCGAGCGCGCGCGGGTTCGTGGGTAGAGCGGTTTTAATTACGGGGGCGGGCGCACGCGTCGGCGCGTCTCTTGCCCGCGGTCTGGCCGCTGATGGATGGCATATTTGTATCCATTTCAACAGAAGCCATGCCAAGGCGCAAGGGTTGGCCGATGACATCATTCAAAGCGGCGGGTCGGCCTCGATCGTCAAGGGAAACCTGTCTGTTCCACAGGATGTCAACACGCTCATCACCCGTTGCGGGCGCCCGCTCAACGCCCTTATTAATAATGCCTCGACGTTTCAGCCGGACACGGCCGACTCCTTCTCAAGCGCGACATGGGATTATCATAGGGCGGTGAATTTGGATGCGCCTTTGCGGCTCTCCGCTGATTTTGCGGCCCAAGCAGACGTCGATGCGAGCATTATAAACATGATTGATCAGCGTGTATTAAAACCTAATCCGCAATTTTTTACCTATAGCCTCGCCAAGGCCGGGCTCTATTGGGCAACAAAAACAATGGCACAAAGTTTTGCGCCTTTGGTGCGTGTGAACGGAATTGGTCCCGGGCCGACATTAGAAAATACCCAGCAAGGGGCTGGTGAATTTTCAGCCGAAGCCAAAGCAACATTATTGGGCGAGGGCAGTCCGCCTGAGACCATTTTACACGGCGTCCGATATTTGCTCTCCGCCACGGCGGTCACAGGACAAATGATTGCGATTGATGGAGGCCAACACCTGGTTTGGCAGACGCCCGATCTGGCTTTCGGAGGGGCGCTATGAGCGATCGGAAAACGATGTTGAGCCGATTTCGGTCGCGTAAAGCGATGCCGGTGTCCACGCGGATTTTTGTAAAAGGCCTCATGATACAGGCCAGTATCGGCGTTCATCCCCATGAATATGAAGCGACCCAACCCATCATTATCGATGTAGAATTGGACATGGCAGATATGAACTTGCCAAAGGAAGATCGATTGCATGAGACATTGGATTACGGGCTAGTCGCAGATAAATGCGAAGAACTTGCCCTCGAAGCCCATGTGCAACTCGTCGAAACACTGGCAGCGCGGATTGCCGATTGGGCGCTGTCTGCGGACCCACGCGTACAGAGCGTCGCCGTTCGCATCGCAAAGCCTCACGCGTTACTGAAGGCGGACACGGCGGGTGTGGAGGTTGTGAAAACCAGATGACCTCTCGCCTCGGTTCAAAAAATGTCCTCGGCACGCCTTTGGAAACTTGCTCCACCAATCCAATGACGGGATGGTTTCGGGATGGATGTTGCGAAACGCAATCCGCGGATAAAGGCCGGCATTTGGTGTGCGCGGTGATGACAGAAGACTTTCTGACTTTTTCTAAAGCCAAGGGTAATGATCTCTCGACGCCGCGTCCCGAATATAGCTTTCCCGGACTCAAAGCAGGGGACCAATGGTGCCTCTGCCTGGAGCGCTGGAAAGAGGCTCATGCTGCAGGCTGCGCGCCCCAAGTCGTTTTAGAAGCAACTCATCAAATTGCATTGGAACGGGTGCCAGTCGCGACGTTTCAAGCATTTGCGGTTGCAGCCGACAGACCCTAATTAGGGTGGGTGTCCGCCGAATCTAAATCCAAAATGCCAAAGCCGAAATATGGCCCAAAGCTCATCGCCGAATATGTGAAACGCCTGCCGGGGAAACCGGGCGTTTACCGTATGTTCGATGAATATGGGACCGTTCTTTATGTTGGGAAAGCGAAAGACTTGAAGAAACGGGTCACGGCCTACACGGCGTATGATCGGCATCCGACGCGGTTACGCCGGATGATACGAGCGACAACCGCGATGGAGTTCGTGATAACCGACAGCGAGACCGAGGCCTTAATTTTGGAGGCGTCCCTCATCAAACGTCTCAAGCCGCGCTATAATATCCTGCTCCGTGATGACAAAAGTTTTCCCTATATCCTTGTCCGCAAAGATCATCCTGCGGCGCAAGTCACAAAACATCGGGGCGCACGTAAAATCAAAGGGGAGTATTACGGTCCCTTTGCGAGCGCTGGGGCGGTCAACCGAACATTGGATACACTACAACGTGCCTTCCGTCTGCGGAATTGTACGGATAGCTATTATGACGCCCGCACGCGTCCCTGTTTGCAATATCAAATTAAACGCTGCTCCGCGCCTTGTACGGGTGAAATCCCGTTGGGTGAGTATCAAGGCTTGATTGAGGATGCCGAAGACTTCCTCAATGGAAAATCCGACAAACTTCGCCAGAAACTACAAGGCGAGATGGAGGCCGCGTCGAAACTCATGGCTTTTGAGAAGGCCGCGGAGCTACGTGATCGCCTCCGCGCCATGGCCCAAGTCACGACCAAATCCGGTGCATCCAATATCAACCCGACGACCTTTACTGATGCAGATGTTATTGGGCTGCATAGCGCCGGCGGACAAACCTGCGTGCAGGTCTTCTTTTTCCGCGCGGGTCAGAATTGGGGAAATAGCTCGCATTTCCCGCGTCATTCCAACGATGACACGCCCGCTCAGATTATTGAGGCTTTCATCGCGCAATTTTATTCGAACAAGCCTGTCCCGAAACAGGTCCTCTTGTCACACATGCCTGAGAGGCCGGAGTTAATTGCCCAAGCCTTATGTGAAAAAGCGGATCGCAAAATTGAGATTCTCATTCCGCAACGCGGTGAAAAAAAGAAGATTGTCGGTCAAACTGTCAAGAACGCTCAAGAGGCGCTGGGCCGTAAACTTGCGGAGACGGGCGCTCAGGAAAAACTTTTGAAAGAGGTTCAGGATATTTTCGGGATGGAAGATGTCCCGCAACGCATAGAAGTTTACGATAACAGCCATATTCAAGGCACGAATGCGATTGGCGCCTTTATTGTCGCGGGTCCGGAGGGTTTTCGAAAACGCGACTACCGCACTTTCAACATCAAAGATGTTACAATTACCCCCGGCGATGATTTCGGCATGATGCGTGAAGTCTTGCAGCGGCGCTTTTCGCGCCTATCGAAGGACCCAAAGCTGGAATGGCCGGACCTTGTCATTATTGATGGCGGGAAGGGACAACTTTCGGCGGTCACGGAAACGTTGGAAAATCTCGGCGTATTGGGCCGCATCACATTAGTCGCGATTGCAAAGGGCCCCGATCGGAATGCGGGCCGCGAGACGTTCCATATGAACGGGCGGGACATGTTTTCACTGCCGAAGCGAACACCTGCGCTCTATTATTTGCAGCGGCTGCGGGACGAGGCGCATCGGTTTGCGATTGGCACACATCGGGCACGGCGCAAGAAATCTATGGTCGCAAATCCGCTGGACGGTATTGACGGCATCGGCCCAGGGCGCAAGAAAGCCTTGTTGAGTCATTTTGGTTCGGCCAAAGCCGTCAAAGGGGCCACGGTTGAAGATTTGGCATCGGTAGAGGGGGTCAGTCAAAAGCTGGCGCAAATAATACATGACTACTTCCATGAAGACTGATGACTCTATTGATAGCCCGAAAGCGGCAGGCGGGGCATTTGCCGATGCGCTGACGTGGCTCCGAATATTGATTATGCCGCTTGTAGCCTTCTTGATTTGGAGAGGCTGGCAGCCCGTCGATGCAGGCGGAATTGATGTGGGCCTTACCCTTCTTGCTTCGGCGCTTTTCGCTATCGGCGCGCTAACGGATATTTTTGACGACTTTCTGGGTGGGAACGAAAGATCTGTGCATCGCCGCTTCGGTTATCTAGATGACGTTGCCGATACAGTGCTCGTGGTAGGGACGCTTTTGGCGCTCTTATATGTCGTACATCGCGCGGGTTTGATGTCTTGGCTTTTGCTGGTGCCTGCCGCCATTCTTATCGGACGGGAATTAATTGTCGGGTTATTCAAAGGGTATGAGTTGTCCAGATTTTACTTCCCCGATAGTCTCTTATCGAATTTCAAGTCAGGTCTCTCCATGCTTGCCACATGTTTGCTTTTGGCATCGCCATGGTTGCAGTCATGGGTTGACCGCATGATGGCCGGGGAAGACAAAGTTGCGGAAGTTTTTGCAACATCATCTCCGACGATTTGGATTGCTGGTCAGCTTATCCTATGGGCCGCGGCCATTCTGTCCGTTATTACGGCGGTAGGAATTTTTCGGACAGACTTCTCTGCCGCGAATGATGCCTAGATGAGCGATCCAACGCTGACAGAGCGCATTACGACGGAACCAACCCAGCGCCATTCCCTCTGGTGGGTGCCTAACGCTTTAACGATTGGCCGGATACTGACTGTGCCAATTTTAATGGCAGGAATTCTTGCATTAGGCCTGCAACAAGAAAGCCGGCTCGCAAGTATTCCACTTGTCGGCGGGCTGTTTGTCGCCGCAACCGCGACGGATTGGTTAGACGGCTTCCTCGCGCGTAAATGGAAGGTCGTGTCCGGCTTTGGTCGGATGATTGACCCGATTGCGGACAAGCTACTTGTCGCCGGGTGTTTAATTGCCCTCTGCATTGTCGCGAGAGGCAGCTGGATGTTCATGATTCCGGCGGTTGCCATAATTTTTCGTGACATCCTTGTGTCCGGTGCGCGGGAACATGCCGCGCTGACGGGGAAAGTTATGCCGCCAACAAAGCTGGCGAAATGGAAGACGGCCTTTGAAATGGCTGCAATTGCCGCGTTGATTGTATGGGTTGTTGGGTTAGCGGTTTTGCCTTTTGATGATGCTGTTCCGCAAATCACCTATCTGGCGAAGATGACCGGCTTGGCCATGTTATGGGTTGCGGCCGCCCTTTCCGTTTACACGGGGTCGCTCTATCTCCGGGCCGCTGTTGCGAGTTAAAATAATCATCTAAGGCTCTGTGGATTAAAGAAGGCTGGGCGGATTGTTGGGGACTAGGATAGTGACAACAGGGCACGAGTCGCGATAGGCGCTCTCCGCTATGTCACTTTGGACACATATATCTGTGGCGGCGGCCCGATTGTTCGGTCCGCCCAATGCCGATGACGGTAACGGTCGGGCATCGCATGTCGATGAAGCCAAATTGGTGGCCGCCTTAGTGGCTCTCGGGGCAAAAATGGCCAAGGCTGACGGGCAGGTTCGGGAAGAGGATATCATTGCCTTCCGCCAAGTCTTTCGCACAGACCCGCAGACCGAAGCCACGATTGGTCGCTTCTTTGATCTCGCGCGGCAAACGACCTTAGGCTATAAACGTTACGCGCGCATCGTCACCAAAGCTTTTCGCGCTCAGCCCGGCCTCTTGGAAGATGTACTGGACGGTTTATTTCATATCGCATTAGCAGACGGCATTGTCACATCTGAAGAGGAAGAATTTCTCGAAACTGTCGCAGAGGTTTTTGGGTTTTCAAACAGAGAATATCGTCGAATTAGAAATTCGCATTTAGGTCAAGATGCTGATGATCCTTATCTTATCCTAGGTGTAGAGCCGGATATTTCGGATAAAAACCTTAAATCGGCCTATCGCCGGGCTGCGGCGGCCAATCATCCAGATCGCCTGATGGCGAGGGGACTTCCCAAGGAGATGATAGGCTTGGCCAACCATAAGATGGCGATTATCAACCGGGCCTATGCGCAAATTTTGGACGAACGCAAAGCGTATCGACCGCGTATTTCGTGACCTTTCGAATTCGTTAGATAAGTCGGGCTTGACGAAACGCCAATTTGCCCCGACATTAGGCTTATGACTCAGGCATATTATATCCAAGGACGGCGCACCGGTTTCCTCTCCACTGTAGCTCGGACGGCATTTCTCGCAGTAGCCGCTATCGGTGGCCTGTTCATGCTTGTTTTTTCTGCCGCTTTCGCGCTTTTCGCCGTCGCCGGTATTGCTGTTATCGGTTTTTTAGTATTCGCCTTCTTCTGGGCTAAAGCAAAAATTGCGGGAAAACCTTTCGGGCCAAAGGCCATGATGGACGCACAATTGGAACAAATGCGCAAAGAGATGGAAGCTCAAATGAATGGCCAGAGCGCATCAAAGCCGGTCGGCGCTGGTCCTGTCGTTGATGCACATCGTACGCCCGACGGATGGTCCGTCGACGATTAGGGGTCACTCGGCTTTGTTATAAAAGCTTTCATTCGGAAATGCCCCTGTTAAGCCCGCGCTATGCGGGCTTTTGATTTTTGGATAATGATTATTTGTTGCGCCTGTTGGGGCGGAAACTTCGTCATGACAGCGTGGGCCTTGGGCGACAGCACGGTGCCGCCTTTCATGCTAGCCGCGACGCGCGCGGCCTTGGTGCTGGTTATGGTCGGATATTTCTTATTTCGACCATTGCCTCAGCACTTCCTAAAATTACTTTTCGTGGCATTCTGCGTGGGGCCTGTGCATTTAGGTATGCTCTACACCGGATTGCAAACGGCTTCGGCGTCAGGCGCGTCCATACTCTCTCAAGCGCTCATTCCCATGGCGACATTGCTATCTGTGGTTTGGTTGAAAGAGCACATTGGTTGGCGGCGAAGTTTAGCAATTGCAGGCGCGCTGGTTGGTGTCGTTATAATGATATACGAACCGGGCGCTTTGAGTTTTGACCCGGGTTTAATTTATGTGCTGGGCGCCTATGTCTCCATGGCCTTTGGTACAGTTGTTATTCGCCGTATTCCGGACGTGGACTGGCGGGTTTATGTGGCATGGACAGCCGTCTTGGTGCTTGTTTTCGGCTCAGCTGTCTCACTAATATTTGAAGGAAACCATGCGGAAATTTGGCGAGTCGACAAGAGAGCTTTACTCACTGCGGCGACCTATTCGGCCGTCGCCGTTTCGGTCATTGCCCACGGCCAGTATTTCCGCCTTTTGCAGAGCTATCCTGTCGACCATGTCGTTCCATTGAGTATTTTAGTCACCGTCTTCGCTACTGTGTTTGGGATTCTCATATTGAAAGAAACCCTCTATCCGCGGTATATCGTGGGGGCGACGCTGATCCTACCTTGCGTTTGGGTTATCGCTCGGCGGGGGACGCCTGCGCCGGCAGAACTGGATTGAAAAAGGGAGGAGACTTAATGGCAAATAAAACGATGCCGCACGGCCTTAAAGTTTCAGATTATTTAGACCAAATAATTGACCCTCAAAGACAAGCGGATTGCCGAAGACTCCATGAGTTGATGCGCGATATAGTGGGTGAAACGCCGAAAATTTGGGGATCCAAACTTTCAAGTGGCATCGTCGGTTTTGGCGAATATCACTATCAATATAACAGCGGACGAGAAGGAGACGCGTTGCGCCTCGGGTTTGCCAATCGCGCCCAAAATATTTCAATTTACATCATGCCGGGATATCAGGATTTTGCGGATCAACTTTCGCGGTTAGGCAAACATAAAATTGGTAAAGCCTGTCTATATATCAAACGTTTGTCTGATGTTGATGAGGCTGTCTTACGTGAAATTATGGTCGAGAGCGTTCGGCAAATGGACGAGAAGTATCCCAGATGATGAGTCCTAATTTCAATGCGCGGAAGCTGCCAATATCTATCTTGGTCCTCCACTACACCGGCATGGACAGTGCCGCCGCCGCCCGTAAGCGGCTGTGTGATCCCGATGCTGAAGTGAGTGCGCATTGGCTCGTTGACGAAGATGGCAAGACGGAGAATCTAGTTTCGGAGGACAACCGAGCCTGGCATGCGGGCGTAGGGAGCTGGAACGGGATTACCGATATCAACTCCGCCAGTATTGGGATTGAAATCGTCAATGGGGGGCACAATGTGCCGCTGGCGGATGGGAGTTTGCCGCCTTATCCAGATGCACAGATTCTGGCGGTTATTAAATTAGCGAAGGACATTATTGAACGGCACGACATAAAAGCGCGTAATGTTGTGGGCCATTCGGATATTGCGCCGGAGCGAAAAGAAGACCCCGGCGAGCATTTTCCGTGGGCGGGATTAGCTGCGGCCGGAGTGGGATTTTGGCCGGGCGATTTACCGGATGATAGGCGCCTTCTGTTTGAAGCAGGCGATAGAGACCGCGGCGTCGCCATCATTCAACGGGGTCTTGCGGATTTAGGCTATGGCGCCAGCGTCACGGGGTGTCTGGATGCACCGACGCAAGCCATTATTCGAGCTATTCAAAGGCGCTATTGTCCAAACCGAATTGACGGTGTTATTGATATCTCGGTGATGGAGGTCTTAAAGCGATTGAGCGAAATGATCCGCGCCTCCGCAGTTAGCGCAAAAACAGCGTAAAGGCTAACGCCAGCGCGGCAGGAACCGCCTGCACCAATAAGATTGTCGGGCTAACCGTGACGGCTCCAAATATACCCGCAACGATAACGCAGCCAAGGAAGAAAAGTCGGACGTCGAGTTTTTCAGCCAATAGGCTCCAGATCAAACCGGCGGCTAAAAACCCGTTATAAAGTCCTTGGTTTTGAGCCAAGGCTTTCGACGCTGCCGCAAATTCAGGCGTCAAGTTGAACATGCCTAACCCTATGGGGCGTTGCCAAAGGAACATTTCAACGATGAGAAAAAAGAAATATTGTAGCGCGACAAATGCCGTCAGGACTGTCGCGAACCTTTTTATGCGTTCCGATGACTTCTGAGGAGGCGGCCCGGACGTGCGGTCGTGACTGTGTCATTTTCAATAACACGTTCACCGTTCACAAATGTCGCTACATATCCGGTCACTGGTTGTAACAGGCGTTGTCCACCCGCAGGTAAATCCTCGACCATAATGGGCACGCCGAGACTCAAGCCGTTATAGTCAATGATATTCAAATCGGCCTTTTGCCCAACTTCGATACGGCCACGATCGGTTAGGCCCAGGTAATCAGCGGCGTCCGCCGTTAGCATTTGAACAGCACGCGGCAGGGTAATCCCGGGCTTGCCGCGATTAATTCTATCGCGAGTCCAATGGGCGAGAAGATAGGTTGGGAAGCTGGC
>CALFWV010000065.1 GCA_937927825.1 uncultured Caulobacterales bacterium
GATTGATTCGAGTTTTAAATGATGGGTCAGATGATGGGTTGATGGCAAAATATTTTAAATTATTCAATAAAATCAATAACTTAAAATGAATAAATGGTGCCCGAACCTGGATTTGAACCAGGGACACACGGATTTTCAATCCGTTGCTCTACCAACTGAGCTATTCGGGCACTCAAAGCGTGGCGGACGTATAGTCTTGAGGTTTCACCTTGTCCACACCGTTTATTGTCAAAACTGCATCTGATGAAACCTACGCATTTTCTTTGCGTTTGCGAATTATTCGCACTATGCGCTCTTTATGACTTTTCGGCTAACAGACCTTTCAAAAGACGAGTCCGGCATCATAATCGGGTTTGATCCAAAAGATCCCGATTTATGTATTCGATTGAGGGAAATCGGGTTCGCCGAAGGCGATAATGTGACCCCGCTTCATTTTGGATTATTTGGCAAAAACCCAATCTCTGTGCGGGTCAACGGCGCTTTAATTGCGCTGCGCAAGCAAGATGCCAAAGCCATTTTACTTAATAAAATCGATGAAAATTCAGTATCATGAGCGAAATTTCAAACCTTAGGCTTGCCTTGTTAGGGGCTCCCAATTGCGGAAAGTCCTCACTTTTCAATGCGCTGACAGGTGGCAAGGCGAAAGTTGCCAATTATCCGGGCGTAACCGTCGAATATCGCAAGGGAGAGTTTGACCTTCCCGGCGGACAATTTGTTGAACTTCTCGATTTACCCGGCGTCTATGGCGATTGTGGTCACAGTATGGACGAACGGGTCGCTCTCGATGCTGTTCGCGGTAATCTCGAGGGCGAACGGGCACCGGATGCTATTTTGTTCATGATGGATGCCAGCCATATCAACACGCATTTGCACAATGTTTTGCAAGCCAAGAATCATGGACTGCCAATAATTCTTGTCTTGAATATGATGGATATGGCGGCTCGGGATGGAATCACAATTGACTTGCCGGAATTGGAGCGGGAACTTGGTATTCCGGTCATTTCCTGTGTTGCCGTGAGGGCGTCCGGGCGAGACGCACTCCTTGACTATCTTGATGATTGGGGCGGTGATGTCAGTTTTGGATCAGCGGTTTTGCCAGACGCGGAAATGGGCGATCTGAAAGCGTTGCAAGCCAAAGCGCGTTCAATAACGCTAAATACCGTCACCCGAGCTCAACGGGCGGAAACCTTTTCACAAAGGATAGATAATTGGGTTTTGAATCCTGTTATCGGCCCGATCATCCTTTTCCTGATACTTTTTGTGATGTTCCAAGCCGTATATACTTGGTCGGGTCCGGCCATGGATTTAATCGAGACTGGCATGGGTGCGTTACAAGCCGGGGCGGCCGCTGTCTTGCCTGACGGTTTGATTACGTCTCTGGTGTCGGATGGTATGATCGCAGGCGTTGGCGCCGTGTTGGTCTTCCTCCCGCAAATCATCATTTTATTCGCCTTTATCTTAATCCTGGAAGCGTCCGGATATATGGCGCGCGCAGCGTTTCTCGTTGACACATTGATGGCGAAAGTCGGGTTAAATGGCCGCGCCTTTATTCCGCTTTTATCCAGCTTCGCTTGCGCCATTCCGGGAATTATGGCGGCGCGCACGATTGAACAGGAAAGAGATCGTTTGACTACGATTTTGATTGCCCCCCTTATGACTTGTGCAGCGCGTTGGCCTGTATACCTTATGATTATAGGCGCCTTCATCCCCGAGACGAAGACAGGTCCGTTTTCGACTCAAGGCCTTGTTCTGTTCGGTTTGGTCGTTGTTGGTGTTGTCTTTGCGTTCATTATGGCGGCAATTTTTAAACGCACGCTCGCCCGCGGAGAAAGTTCGAGCCTCTTAATTGAATTGCCCAGCTACAAAGCCCCGGTGTTTAAGGACTATTTGATTGGTCTATGGGACAGAGCGATGATTTTCGTCAATCGCGCCGGGCGTATTATTCTGCCCGCGTCAATCGTGATTTGGGTCATGACTTCGTTTCCGCGCAATGCAGAAGCCTTGGAAAACACTTATGCAGGCATGATTGGTAATATTTTACTGCCTTTGGTTCGCCCAATTGGTTTCAATCTGGAAATGGCAATAAGTTTGATTCCCGCCATGGCCGCGCGGGAGGTCGCCGTGAGTAGCCTCGCCACCATTTACGCTGTCTCTGATTATGAAACAGAAGGCAGAATGTCTGACGTCGTGGCCGCGAACTGGTCAATGGCGACAGGCTTAGCCTTCTTGGCTTGGTTTGTTTTTGCCCCGCAATGCCTTTCGACTTTTGCGATTATCAAAAAAGAGACGAATAGCTGGAAATGGCCGCTCTTTGCGTTCGCTTATCTGTTCGTGCTTGCTTACATTGCAGCGGGGCTGACCTTCCATACGGCAACAGCTTTTGGTTTATAGACTCTGACTATTCCTCTGGTGGAGTGACCGGAGAGATTTTTATCTCTTCGACTTCAAAATCATCCAACAGGGCGCCGGCGCGTTCCGGAAGGATTTTTGCGTCCAGCAGGTTTTGAACGCGGCGTTTTGCATCCTGTTTTAGATCCTCATAAAACAGGTTGGACGGCAGGGTTCTAAATTTGGCACCTACAGCGCGAGGACGCCGCAAAGCCTTACTGCTTGGCGTGTCGACAAGGAGAAGGCCATCTTGGCATTGCGCGCCCGATTGTTTTGTCATGGGGGCGGGTGTCATATCGGGGTCTAAGCCTTCAGCGGCCACTCCGCCAAGATGGAGCCGAGAGGGCGCATAATCCTCGGCACGGGTCCAGAGAAGCGGATTAATACAAAGCGTTGGACGATTATTGATAGCGTCATATTTCTGTCCATTAAAGACCAAGGATTGCTCTAAAAACCGTTGGGCTATCACTGTGTCTTTTGGCGTGAACGAGCCAAAAGCTACAACGCATTGGGTATCTTGAGGACCTTCGCATGCCGACAGATTTTTCATCGGCCCGGCAAAGCTGTCTAACGGCATAGGATGGTCAATCACATAGGCAACGGCTAACCGGTCCTTTAGGCCCCCCTGGAAATAATCAATCAAAAGGCGTTGGACGTGACTAGCCCCCTGATTGTGACCGACTAGAACAATGGGACGCTCCGGCGGAGACTGCTTTAAAAACACCTCAAACGCACGCTTTACATCTTGATAGGCAAAGTCTTGTGCCTGCTGGGCATCTTCACGATTGGTCATGAAGGCATAGAGCGAGGCTTGTCGATAGAACGGGGCAAAGAGTCTGCCGGATTCACCGTAAGGGGACACATAATTTGGCCGCACGATACGCTGCAGTTTACTTTTTCGTTTGAGGTCGTCTGACGGCAGGTTCCAATGCTTTCCGCCCCTATACACACTGGGCACCACAACGAACACGTCGCCTTTTGCTGTCAAGGTAAAGGGATCAACACCCAAGTCAGGCTGCGCCAACCAACTATCAAGGGATGAATAGTTCGGCGCTGCAGGCGGGGTATAGGTCTGAAATGGCTGTCCCGGGTCTTGGATTGTAGAAAAAATGGCATCACGATATAAGTAGGCGAGCCCTAATCCAACGAGCAAGATACCCACAACTGCGCCGAGACCT
>CALFWV010000066.1 GCA_937927825.1 uncultured Caulobacterales bacterium
CGTATGGCAGATGCCCGTCGCCATAATCTCGATCAGAACTTCGCCCGCTTTGGGACGCTGCAAATCGACCTCAACAACTTTGAGGGGTTCATTGGCGGCAAAAGCAACGGCGGCGCGGGTTTTGATTGTATCGGACATGACGGCTCCAGTGTTTTGATGGAGCCTATGCGGAGGGAGGCGCAAGGTCCACTGGCGAGAGACTTATGTTTGAAATTGGCAAGCTGTTACGCTCACAGCCCATCAGTCTTTCGAAGCGGGTCTGCCGAGGTCTGTGTCTTGGGCAAAATAGGACTGCCCGCAGGGTCGGCCTCCACGACGGAAGACCGAAAGTAGAAAGTGTTTTACGCAAAGGCTGACGTGGATTGGGCTAAAAGCCCATTCCACCCCCGCATTTGGCTTGCGCCAATTGCTAGGCCTGCGGCAGCAGTTTTTGACACGCAGGTTGGGGGTCCTGCAGTTTTGCCTTCCGGTCAGAACGGCCCGTTTTATTGGATCGAACCCGGTTTAAGACAAAGCAGTCAACTCTCAGCGCAAAAGGCCCGGCTTCCGGATGCTTGTAACCCGGTCGCTCAACCCTGCCGTCTCCCGGACCAGTCAGAAAGCGCTAACCTGTCCTATGTCCGAAAGAACGAGTTAAATATGCGGCATAAAACCCAAAGCGCGGACGGAGTTTTTTGAATTTTTTATAAACGCTTGAAAAAGCTTATGGCTTTCTTTCGAAAGCTCACCGCGAAACGGGGATAGAGCGTCTATTTCTCTTGGGTCAGGTCAAATTCCGCGACGAAATTCCGATTTTCGCGGGAGAGCTGGTAAGTCATTTTCTCGCCGGGCTTTATCGTAATGAACCATGTGTTGGTCATGGACGCTTCCAAGCCATTCTCTTTAAAATTCGCTTTGGAATAGTCATCGACGGGGAAAACAGCGCGGGTTGCGGTGCTGTTTTCAGTCGTCGCGACGCCGCCATATCCCGTGACCGGATCGGGCGAGCCGTCTTTGAGTGTGTGAGCGTGACGGAAGTCGAGGGCTTGGCCATCGTCTTGCAATTTCAAAGTCCAGACGCGGCTTTTATCCGCCCCGACGGCAAGCGGGAGAACGGTTGTGTCGCCATTCGGACATGTGACGGGTCCAAGGGTCAGGACCTCTTTGCGCCAATCTTCATCCACTGCATCCGTGCTGGTGACTTGGCCTTCAAAAGTCTTCCCGCATAGGCTTTGCAGATGGGTTTGCAATTCAGTGAGGGGAGCTGCGTTATCGGGCGATGAACACCCCATCACGGCAAAAGCAACGACGCCAAGACCTATCAATTTATTGAAATTTATCATGGCGTATCCTGTTGTGATCTAACCGTGGGCGGTCAGACGAATATTTATAGCTTTCCCTGTATAGATTTCCAGCTTTTCGACCAGCTCGCCCTGTTTCACAGGTTTCGTGAGATAGTCATTCATGCCGGAGTCCAGGCATTCCTGACGATCATTTTTCAAAGCATGACCCGTTAACGCCACAATTGGAATCGCTTTCAATCCCTTTTCGTCTTCGAAACGTCTAATCGTGCGGGTGGCTTCATAGCCATCCATAACGGGCATGGATACATCCATGAGGATAAGGGGAAAACGCGCCGGATCTTGCATATAAATATCGACGGCTTCCTGTCCATTATTTGCGAATACCGGCTCAAATGGGGTATCCGCCAACATCAATTTGACGACATCTTGGTTTAAAGAAAAATCTTCCGCAACTAAAACCTGAGACGTCGCAGAGGCCGCGGGGGCGGGCGTCGGTGCGTCCATCACATCGGGCCGGGGTCTGTCGACCGGGTTGGAAAGCACGCGGACAATCGTGTCAAATAATCGGCGCTCTCGCACCGGCTTTACGAGGTAACTATCAATACCAATCTCCCCTAACGCGGCGGTGCTGACAGGCTGATCACAGGAAGACAGCATGATGATTTGCGGCGTTTCAACGGACGGCGTTTGCGTCACCAGTTCCGCAAATTCTTGGCCATTCATCCCCGGCATTAAATAATCCAAGAGAATTAAATTATATGGCTCGCCGCTATCTTGCGCGAGTTTTATTTTTGTCAGGGCCTCGACGCCCTCTTGGGCTGTTTCAACGTCCATCCCCCATGACCGGATTTGTTCGGTAAACACGTCGCGGTTCACTTTTATATCATCCACGATCAGGACGCGCCGGCCCATGATACGCGTACTGTCGAACGCCTCTGCCTTCGCCTTCGTATCTACTGCAAGCGGAACCCGGAACCCAAAGGCCGACCCTTCACCTAAGGTTGAGTCGACGCGCATGCGTCCGCCCATCATCTCGACAATGTGTTTTGAAATCGTCAGGCCCAAGCCCGTACCGCCATAAACGCGGGTGGTTGATCCGTCCGCTTGTGTAAACTTGTCGAAAATACGGTTCATTTTTTCGGGGGAGATTCCGATGCCCGTATCTTTTACGTCCACGGTACAGACGGCGATATCGCGGCTGAGTTGAATATCAACATCAATGGTGATGTGACCATTTTCCGTGAATTTCACGGCATTTCCGAGCAAATTGGTAATAACTTGGCGGAGCCGTCCGGCATCGCCGATAAAGTTCTTGGGCAAATCAGGCGGATAATTGATGATGAGCTCTAGGTCTTTGTTCTGCGCGGTTGTGCGAAGTAAAGACGTCACATCATTTATAGACGATTTAAGGTCGAACGGAACCGGGTCAATTTCAAACGCTCCGGCTTCGATTTTCGAGAAATCCAATATGTCGTTGATGATTGTCAGCAAGGCGGAGGCGGAACTATTGATAACAGATACGAACTCGCGCTGACGCTGATTAATAGCTGAATTACTCAGCAGCTCTGCCATACCCAAAATCCCGTTCATTGGGGTTCGGATTTCATGACTCATATTCGCCAGAAATTCGGATTTCGCCTGCGAGGCCGCAATCGCTTCGTCTTTTGCTTTCTCCAATTCCGCGGATTGGCGACGCTCGCGTGTCACATTTTTCACAAAGGCTTCGAGGCGAATAGCGGCGCCAGTCTCGTCGCGGATAATAGACCCGGTTGTATGAAACCACCCGGTGTGGCCGCGCGCTGAGGTACATCGGCAGGTATATTCAAATCTACCGCCTTGGCGTGGCGCGCTTTTCATAACGCGTTTAAACTCCGGTCTTTCCTCCGGATGAATGACATGGATAATCCCTTGCCGCTTTACTTTTTCAACAATTACCTCGCCAAAGTAGTGATGCAAGGATTTGCTGAGCGTGTAGGTTTTGGTTTTCAAATCCAGATGCCAATATCCGGATTGTCCGAGCTCCAAAGCCGTGTCTAACAGCTTTTCCTTTTCGACCAAATCAGACACATCATCCGCAATCGAAACGGTCTTGCCGCAGGGTAAGTGCTTTCGAACAAAGCGATGTGTCGATCCGTTTCCTAAGGTCACCAAACGAGAGCTTACTGTCTCACCAGATTTATTTCTCTTTATTTGTTCATCTGGAGAGAATTTCTGATTTCGCAGCATGGTTGGCGTAAACAAACCATTTTGAACCATCAATTCATGGCACTTGGATAATGGGTCACCCGGTTTCAGATCATCGCGCGACACGCTGATGTTGTCATAAACCGAATCCGAAATGAACAGGTAATTCATATCCTCATCTAAAATGCTCACGCCGGACATGAGATTTTCAGCAAGAATTTGGGCGTATTCAGCATCGCGGCGAATCTTCTCCGCCGCTTGCTTTCCTGTATTATTTGGCATCCATTTACCCCTCTACCCCGAACACGCGCCTGAGTTGTTTTCTAAGATTAAAGTTAATAAACACCAAAAAAAAACGGCCCTCTGCAAGTTTGCAGGGGCCGCGAAAGTCTTCGCAAATCAGTCGGGGAGAGTGAATGCGGTATGAAGCGCGACGACAAAGGGAGGACGTTGCCGCGTTCGTATCCATTATATAGGGCGACAACCAAACATTCGGAACCCGCGGGAACGCAAGAGAGATATGCAAAAAAGCATAGATATTAACGTTATTTCGCCCAGCTATTCATTTTCGCGTCAGCTTCATGCAAGAATTCATGATTTAGGCCAGTTTTTCGTCACATTCGTCAAAAATTCACGGAAAACCTTCGCGCGAACAGATCCGCGCAATTCAGTCGGATACACAAAATAAAGATCAAATTCTTCGCCCCGCACGGTCGGCAAAATACGCACGAGCCGCCTAGACAACACGGTCATATAATCAGGAATACCAACAATTCCGATACCCGCCTCAGCCGCCCGCATAATGCCGTGGAGATTATTGACAACCAAAGCCGGCTTTCGCGGCATGGCTTTGGGGTCCCGTCCGACCTCCAAAACCCAATTGGCACTCTGTAGATTTTTGGGAATCAAATCGCCAAAGGCGACAATCTTATGGTTGTCCAAATCTTTTGCAGATGTGGGCGCGCCGTGATCAGACAGATATTGATGGCTGGCATATAGCGACTGCGTGATTTGCCCCAGCTTACGTTCAATCAC
Source organism: uncultured Caulobacterales bacterium (assembly GCA_937927825.1). Lineage (GTDB taxonomy): Bacteria > Pseudomonadota > Alphaproteobacteria > Caulobacterales > Maricaulaceae > Litorimonas. The sequence continues at coordinate 4,503 of CALFWV010000066.1, forward strand.
GTCCCCCTGTGTCGAGGGCCAAGGCCGAAGCGCGCAATCCACATCAAAAGTGGACAAATCATGTTCGGAATCCTCCAAAATCAACTGCACATCAATATCAGGATAAGCGTCGAGAAATTCCGGCAAAACAGAGGGGAGCCAGTTCGACCCTAATGAGATGGGTGAAGAGACTCGGAGCACACCTTGCGGCTTTTGCCGGGAGTCAATCACATGGCTCTGAACGCGGGCAATTCTAACAGCAACATCATCGGCGGTTTTAAATAGAATTTGCCCCTGTTCGGTCAGGGTTAAGCCACGCGCATGCCGGTGGAACAGCGGCATATCAAGGGAATCCTCAAGCGCCGTTATTTGCCGGGAAACCGCCGATTGGGATATTTTGAGCTTATCCGCCGCCGCCGTCAGAGAGCCCGTCTGCGCCGCCGCGTGAAATGTCTTTAGCTTATCCCAATCGAGGGCGTGGGGCACCTACTCGGCTGCCTCTGTTTCGAGGGCCGCAACCGAATGCGGCGGCTTGGCGGCATCTAATTCGGCGAGGTAACGCTCGGCTTCTAACGCGCCCATACAGCCGAGACCGGCGGCGGTGACCGCTTGTCGCCAATCCTCATCGGAAACGTCGCCCGCGGCAAAGACACCGGGAACATTGGTCGCCGTACTGTCAGGCGCCGTTGTGATATAGCCGCCTTCATTCATGACAACATGGCCTTTGAACACACTAGTCGAAGGTTTATGGCCAATCGCGATAAAGACGCCATGCGTTTCGCGGTCATAAATCTCTCCGGTTTTTGTACTTTTCAGGCGAACACCTGTCACGCCAAGCGGCTGATCGTCACCAAGGATTTCTTCCAAGGTCGTATCCCAAAGGATTTCCACTTTGGGATTGTCGAACAGACGTTGCTGTAAAATTTTCTCTGCCCGCAAGCTGTCGCGGCGATGCACGAGGGTCACGCGCGACGCAAAGTTTGTCAGGAACAACGCCTCTTCAACAGCGGTATTCCCGCCGCCCACAACAACAACTTCGCGGTCGCGGTAAAAGAACCCGTCACAGGTCGCACAGGCCGACACGCCAAAGCCTTGGAATTTATCCTCTGATGGCAAGCCAAGCCATTTTGCTTGCGCGCCCGTGGCAATAATGACGGAATCGGCGGTGTAGGTTTTGCCGCTTTCGCTTTTCATCACGAAAGGGCGTCCGGAGAAATCGACATCGGTGATCATGTCTTCATAGAATTCCGTCCCGAATTTCAGAGCGTGTTCTTTAAATTTATCCATCAGGTCAGGTCCCATCACCTCGGGGAACCCGGGATAATTTTCGACATCTGTTGTGATGGTCAATTGGCCGCCAGGTTGCGGTCCGGCGACAATTCCGGGCTTTAGCATAGCCCGCGCCGCATAAACGGCGGCCGTATAGCCTGCGGGGCCGGACCCGATGATGAGAACGCGGTGATGAATAGTTTCGCTCATGAGAGACTCATTTCAAAATTAGGCAAGTTATGATCTTTCGTAATGTAGGGCGCACGCCCCCATCCCGCAACGCCCCCGACATCACTATGTGTGGAAGAGGCAGCCAAAAGCCCAGGTTAAACGGCGAATATATGCGCAGGTTTTGCCATCACAGCACGCCTTAAGACAGCGTTGTCATCTTTGCGGCTTTCTGGCACAAGAACAATATGAAACATTTGACCCTTCTCCTCTCCGCCGCCCTAATTTGCGCCTGCGCCCCCACAGTTGAGACGGCTCCCTCACCGTCGACACCGGAAACACCCGCTGTGGCAACATCCGATGCGAAAGCCGCGTTTAAATTACCCCGGAGTTTCGACTATATGCCAGACGGCGCGACGCTTATTTTCTCGGCCACAACAGATTGGCGTCACGATAGCGGTATCGCGGGCGCACAGGCCTTTTGGGCGCGCGAGGCGGATATGAACGGGTCCGGCCTGTATATAACCGAAGACGCCCGTATTTTTTCGGCTGAACGGCTCGAAAAATTTGACGTCATCGTAATGAATTCCGCAACAGGGGATGTTCTGACCAAAGGTCAACAAGATGCCATTCAAAATTTTGTAGAAAATGGCGGCGGATTGATTGCCCAACATGCTATGGGCGACAGCAGTCTCGCCGGATTTTGGCCTTGGTGGGAAGAGCAGCTTGGCACTGAATTCATCAGCCATCCCGCTGACCCTCAATTTCAAACCGCAGATGTCGTCACCTTGGCCGTCGGCCATCCTGTTATGGCGGGTCTCGGGGCAAAATTCTCTCATAATGATGAATGGTACAGCTTCACCGGGCCTGTCGCCGGCGAGGTTGTCGTCCTCGCCGGATTGGATGAGAGTACCTACTCTCCCTTCAATAAGGTTTACGGCGTGGAAGATCTACGCATGGGGCCGGAACCCTCCGATCACCCGATTGTCTGGGCCAAATGTCCGGGTGAAGGGAAAATCGTCTATTCTGCGCTGGGCCACAAGGCCGATTCTTACGATAGTGAACCTCACACGACACTGCTCAAAAATGCGATGGCATGGGTCCGCGATGAGAGTGATCAAGGCTGCCCATAGATTTAGGGCCGCAACGCCGCGCTCCGCAGCTCTGCTTGACCCAAGGCTTGGCTGAAAGCCTGCTTATTTAAGCCGGAGACGAAGCCTGTAAGCGTGGGGAGAAAATTGTCTTGCGTTGGCACGGAAATATGATTGGCATTTGGAAATTCAACATAGGTTACATCCCGGCCTGCAGCCTGCAATCCGGCGGCAAGTTTCCGGCTGAGCTCCACCGGCAAGGTTTTGTCCTTCTGCGCCCCCAGTATCAAAATAGGGGCAGTCTCGGTCTTTAGCGTCTCGACCATGTCATAAGCCTGCAAACTTTCTGCCGGTCTGGCCCGGATGAATAATTTGGCAAACCAAGGGATAACCGCTTTCGAAACATCTTGTGCATTGGTTGCCGTTGTTTCCAATATTATGCCGTCGACCCTATTCAGGCGCGCCGCCATATCCGCACAGACAAACCCGCCCAAAGAATGCCCCCAAAGCAGGAGCGGCTGGCGCGCGCTGAGCTCTCTATTGACATAATTTGCAAGGGTTTGATTGGCTGCCCGCAAACTTGTGGCATTTGCGCGGCCAGTGCTGTCGCCATAGCCCGGATAATCGAACATCACCACATCCGCATAGGCAATCATCTTCTGCGCGTATAGCGTGCCCGATTCATATCGGTCAGAGGCGTTCCCGCCGCAATGCACAATAAGGGGCCGCGCAGTGCCGGGTCTTTCAATCCGTGTGATCGCCAGAACATCTTCACCATATCGTAAAGCCTCATGCATCAACTTGGTTTTGACAAAATCACGCGAGCGAATGTGGTGTTGCGCGGTTTGTCCATCCGCCCACACGTCAATGGTCAAATCCGTCGGCGTTGAAAACACCTGTTCATATTTCATCTTTGTCAAGCGCGGGTCATCGGGGTCCCCAAATTGCCCGGGCTGAAACACAAAAGACTCGTCCAGAGTGATGGTTTTACAGCCGCAAAGCAAAATCGCGCATAAGAGCGCGCTAACAAGCCTGATATATGCCCACATCGCGCTATGACCTCTCATCAAAGCCCGCCCAGACGACTTGGGCCGCTCGCGCGGTTTCATCCAGCGGCGCGTAATCATCACCGCCTAGCTGTCCGTCATAGCGGATGACATGGCAGCGCGTTTCAAGCGATGTGTAGAGCTTTTCAAATTTCCCGGCTTGGCCTGACATTGGCAAACGGTAAACAGGTTTGCCCGTTGCGCATCCTTCCGTCAGCATATTCGTGCTGTCTTCCGTCACGAGGATCATCTCTGCGCCGCCCAGAAAAGCGAAATAGGGATTGGGCCCCTCCCCGTCATGATACCAGACATTATCTGTGTCAGATGCAAAGCGCCGCCATGCCGTAACCGCAAAATCGGGCGTCCGGCGAGAGGTTGAAATAAGAAGCGATTGTCCTGCCGCAGATAACCCCTGCGCGGCCGCCATATGCGCGGCGTGGGACGCCTTATCCAATGTATGGGTTTTGGACGATCCCCCAATCAAAAACGCCGCACGCGGCATGGGAAGTTTGGATAAGCCCTCGGCAAAGTTCAGCGTCTCTATAATTATTTTTTGACGGGAAACCCGGTTGGGCGACCCGAGAATGGTTTCGACATTCGCTCCCCGCACGGCGTCATGGGCGGGGGCGATGACCAAATCAAAATGCGACGGGTCCAAACGCGGGTCTTGTATATAGACCGTCAGAACCTCGGGATGATCGCGTTTCAGATGAAGGAGCGGCGCGATGGCTTGCCGCCCGCAGCCTATCGCGATGTCGCAGGTCGGTAAGTTAAATTTGGCAAGGCGCAATTGCGCGCGCGGCGGTAGCGCGGCCAGCGTTTTCCCGTGGACAATATGATGGGTTTGAATCGTAAGCGGGCGCAGCTCGGCACACCGTTCTGCCAAACCCAAGGCTTGATTTTCAATGCCGCGCCGCCCGTCAGAGAGAACGAGGCACCGCAGCGCCCCGGCTTCGCCCGTCTCAGACATTATTTATAATAGACCTCAAGGATTTCATATCCTTTGGAGCCGCCCGGCGCGATGACTTCAAAGGCATCACCGACTTCTTTGGTAATCATGGCACGTGCAATCGGTGACGTGACGGAGATTTTACCGTCCTTCACATTGGCCTCGTCCTCGCCGACGATTTGATATGTGCTTTCTTCATCCGTGTCCTCATTGACGATTTTCACGGTCGCGCCAAAACGTACCACTTCACCGGACATGGTTGTCGGGTCGATGACTTGCGCGAGGGCCAATTTGGACTCGAGCTCTTGAATACGGCCTTCGATAAAGCCCTGCTTTTCCTTGGCCGCATGATATTCCGCATTTTCGGACAAATCACCATGATCCCGCGCGACAGAGATGGCGTTAATAATCTCTGGTCGTTCGACCGTTTTCAAATGTTTAAGTTCTGTTTCCAGCGCCGCGTGGCCCTGAACAGTCATTGGAAATTTTTGCATGGCGAAATTATCTTCCCGTCAAAATTATAAGCCGCAAGCAGATAGGGGCAAAACCTCCGTCGTCAAGCTGAAAATGTTGTCCGCGCTCTGCGAACTCGGAAGTTTCTATCAGAATTACAAAGGCTTTTTAACGCGGCACAGAAGCAACACGCTCAATTTTGCGAGACTTTGAAACTCGGTTATTATCGTTTTTCGATAATTTTTTCTGGACAACGCCTTTGGAATAATTTATCGAAAAACAATAAGGCCTAAGAATAACCCCTTCCGAACGCCTTATACCGCCTCCAAGCCTTGCGTGCCAGCCGGGTTTGGGGGCGGAGTCAGACCGCCGGAAGCTTTTCATTGGGAAAGGCAGGCGAAGAAAAGGAGAACTGACATGACTGCACGTACAACATTAAAGACAATTGCCATTACATTTTCGACCCTTGGGGCAGCCCTCGGCACAGCGATTGCCCCGGCCGCATTCGCAGCACCGTCCGACAACATCAGCGTCGAAATCGACACGCGCTACCTAGAAACAGATTGGGGCGTTGAAAAAGTCTATGACGTGCTGGCGGATAAAGCCCAAAGCGCCTGTGTCACAGGGTCCGCCCGCGATATTTCAAACCGGAAATTTGAGCGCGACTGCATGACCGACCTATTGGATGATTTCATCAAGGACGCAGACCATGACAAGCTGACATCCTATCATGCGAGCGTCACAAACTAAGCCGCGACCCCATTTGAAGATGCGAGGCTCTCCGACAGGAGGGCCTTTTCTGTGCGTAAAAGAAAGTGTCGCTACACGCGTTTTGGGCAATAAAAAAGGCAGCGGGAGTGCCATCCCGCTGCCGAAATTGTCTAAGTCAATCGAAAGGAGACGAAAATCCAAAGACAGAAGGAAGCTACGAGGTTTTAAGGGGAAGTGTCAAGGACGCGTTACGGTACGGACAGGTGGTGTTCATGATCGTCTTTGCTGAGACGTTCACTTCGAACAACACATCGTAAGCTATCTCAATATCACTATAAAACTGAGCAAATAAGAGAGTGTAGAATTAACCCGGCACTATCGCAAAACGTCACCCTCGAAACATTTTCAGCTTTATCAACTTTGCCGAATAATCACCCCGCCGCAATGCTCTGAAGGCTTTCCACTTCATAATCCCCCTGATCCAGCGCTTTCATTGCTTCGACCGTTGCGCGGGCGGCGGCGAAGGTTGTGAAATAGGGGATTTTTTGGGTCAGGGCCGTTCGGCGCAAAGAGAAGCTATCCTTCAAACTTTGCTTACCGCTGGTCGTGTTGAAGACGAGCGCGATGTCGCCGTTTTTCATTTGGTCGACGATATGCGGGCGGCCCTCATGAACTTTCCGGACATATTCAACCTCGACGCCGTGTTCGCGTAAGTGCTTTGTTGTCCCGCCAGTAGCAATAATGGTGAAGCCAAGCGCAATGAGATCTTTGGCCATATCGACCATGCCCGCTTTGTGGTCTTCCCGCACGGAAATGAACACTTTACCGGATTTCGGCAGGTCCACCCCGCCGCCAAGCTGGCTCTTGGCGAAGGCCATGCCGAAATTATCAGCGAGACCCATGACTTCGCCCGTAGACCGCATTTCTGGACCCAAGATTGTGTCCACACCCGGGAAACGGGCGAAGGGGAAAACGGCTTCTTTGACCGCAATATATTTTTGCGGGCGCAGGTTCAGATCAAATTGGGATAGCTTCATGCCCGCCATAACTTTCGCCGCAATATTCGCGACGGGCAAGCCAATCGCTTTCGCGACAAAGGGCACGGTGCGGGAGGCGCGCGGGTTAACCTCAATGAGGTAAACAACGCCGTCCTTTACCGCAAATTGCGTATTCATGAATCCGACAACGCCGAGCTCCAATGCGAGGACTGTGGCTTGACGCCCCAGCTCTGCCACGATGTCATCTGACAGCGTATATGGCGGCAACGAACAAGCGCTGTCACCGGAATGCACGCCGGCTTCTTCAATATGTTCCATAATACCGGCGACAAAAACTTGTTCTCCGTCGCAGATCACGTCGACGTCAACCTCTACCGCATCGCGCAAATATTGGTCGATTAAGAGCGGGGATTTACCGGAAACTTTGACGGCCTCCTTGATGTAGCGCTTGAGCTCTGCGTCCGAATCGACAATTTCCATACCGCGTCCGCCGAGTACATTGGACGGGCGCAGAACCAACGGATAGCCGACGACATCGGCGGCCGCCTGCGCTTCTTTCGCATTGCGCGCAATCGCGTTATTGGGCTGTTTCAAACCGAGCGTTTCGACAAGGTCCTTGAACCGCTCGCGGTCTTCGGCGCGGTCCAGCGCATCACGTTTTGTGCCCAGAAGCGGGATACCATTGGCTTCCAGCGCTTCGGCGAGTTTCAGCGGCGTTTGCCCGCCAAATTGCACAATAACGCCGAGGAGTTCGCCGGACGCCATTTCGCCTTGAATGAGTTCGAGCACATCTTCTTCGGTGAGCGGTTCAAAATAAAGACGGTCAGACGTGTCATAATCGGTGGAGACGGTTTCCGGGTTACAATTGACCATGATGGATTCGATATCGAGTTCCGCCATGGCGTAAGCCGCGTGACAGCAGCAATAATCAAATTCAATCCCTTGGCCAATCCTGTTAGGGCCGCCGCCGAGAATGACGACTTTCTTGCGGTCAGAGACTCGCGCTTCATTTTGGACAACCCCGTCGAAACTTGGCGTCTCATAGGTTGAATACATGTAAGGCGTTTTGGCCGCGAATTCCGCCGCGCAAGTATCGACGCGTTTATAAACCGGCCGCACCCCGGCTTTGTGACGGGCTTTGCGGACGGCGCCTGCGGTTTTACCTGTCAACTGCCCGATGCGAATGTCCGAGAAACCTTCGGATTTAATCGCCCGCCAGCTGGCGGCGTCTTTCGGCAGGCCATTTTCGGAGAGCCAATTTTCGGCTTGGATGAGGGTTTCAATCTGGCGCAGGAACCAGGGATCAAATTTGGTATATTGTTGAACTTTTTCGACACTGAAACCTGCGCGGAACGCTTGCGCAATAACAAGAATACGGTCCGGCGCTTGGATAGATAGGCGAGATTTAAGAGCTGCTGAAATCTCTTCGGGGTCCTCTAACCCCAAATCGATGGGGTCCAATCCGACGAGGTCAGTTTCCAAAGACCGCAGCGCCTTTTGCAAGCTTTCCGCAAAGGTTCGTCCAATCGCCATCGCTTCCCCGACGGAGCGCATGGCTGTTGTCAAAACGGCCTCACTGCCCGGGAACTTCTCAAAGGCGAAGCGGGGAATCTTTGTGACGACATAATCAATTGTCGGCTCAAACGCCGCCGGAGTCGCACCCGTGATGTCATTGTCCAGCTCGTCCAAAGTATAACCTACGGCGAGCTTGGCCGCGATTTTTGCAATTGGGAAGCCCGTTGCTTTGGAGGCCAAGGCGGATGACCGGGACACGCGCGGGTTCATCTCAATGACGACCATACGGCCATCTTTTGGATTCACCCCGAATTGCACGTTGGAACCACCCGTTTCGACACCGATTTCGCGTAAGACAGCAATCGAGGCGTCGCGCATGATTTGATATTCTTTGTCGGTCAGCGTGAGAGCCGGCGCGACCGTTATGGAATCGCCTGTGTGAACCCCCATCGGGTCGATATTTTCAATGGCGCAAATGATGATACAATTGTCGGCTTTGTCGCGCACGACTTCCATCTCATATTCTTTCCACCCAATCAGGCTCTCATCGACGAGCACCTCATTCGTTGGAGAGGCCGCCAAGCCGGAGCGAACGATTTCCTCAAATTCTTGGAGATTATAGGCCACCCCGCCACCCGTGCCGCCCATGGTAAAGGCCGGACGGATAATCGCCGGCAATCCCGTGTCGGCGAGCTTGCGAACTGCTTCGGCCACACCTTCGGCAATATTCACGGTCCCATCGGCCATAGTCGGAGCCGTAATCATTGTCGCACGCGGGTTTTCCAAACCAATCTTGGTCATGGCCGCCGCGAAACGTTCACGCGATTCGGCTTTATCAATCACATCCGCCTTTGCGCCAATCATCTCTACACCGTGTTTTTCCAACACGCCCATTTGCTCTAAGGCCAGCGCCGTGTTTAGCGCAGTTTGTCCGCCCATCGTCGGCAACAGCGCGTCCGGTTTTTCAATCGCAATAATTTTTTCGACAATCTCAGGCGTAATTGGCTCAACATAGGTCGCATCGGCCATACCCGGATCCGTCATGATTGTCGCAGGATTGGAATTGACAAGAATGACGCGATAACCCTCATCCCGCAGGGCCTTACAGGCTTGGACGCCGGAATAATCAAACTCGCAGGCTTGGCCGATAATAATTGGGCCTGCACCGATGATCAGGATAGAGTTAATGTCTGTACGTTTAGGCATGGAACCGACCCAGTTTCGCGAGGAAAAGCAAATTGCCTCGCCATAATGAAGAGGGCCCATTGGTGCAAGTATTCTGAAGCTTGAAACTGCGGTAATTTGGGGACAGACCTAATTTTGTTCAAACACGCGAAGCGGAGAATTGACGTTTCGGCTTGGACATCAGTCGGGCAGGCGCTAGTCTACACCAAAGTTATGAGGGCCCATCATGGTATATCGCAGACAATATGGTAGCAGAACGCCGGTGCGGCGCTCGGCAAATGGCATGACCCAACTCGGCGGCGGGCGCGGACTTCGGCGGCGCGGCGGCTTTCGGTGGCAGATTATGCTTCTCTTCGCGGTCGGGGCCGCCATTTATTATTTCATGAACCAAGAAACCGTGCCGCTGACCGGGCGAAAACAGTTGCGCACGATGAAACCTGTTCAAGAAATGCAGTTAGGCCTGGAATCTTATCAGCAAATATTGAGCGATTCTCGGGTCGTATCCCCCGATGAACCTGTTGTGCAGGCGGTTCGCCAAATTGGCGAACGGTTAAAACGCGCCGCCGCACCGGAAGACCCCGGGTTTGAATGGGCCTTTAATGTTATTGATAGCGACCAGGCGAATGCCTTTGCCCTGCCGGGTGGCTATACAGCGATTTATACCGGCCTGATCCCGATTGCCGCAAATGAGGACGGTATCGCGGTAATTATGGGCCATGAAATCGGTCACGCCCTCGCCCATCACGGCGCAGAACGCATGGCCCAACAAAACATGCAACGTATTGTCGGGGCAGGTGTCTCTCTCGGTGCGGGCGGTATGGATATGGGAGCGCAGCGCGCTGTCATGGGTGTCTTCGGCGGAATCAGTCAATATGGCTACGCCCTGCCCTTCTCGCGCAAACATGAGAGTGAGGCCGATTACATTGGCCTCATCCTCGTGGCACGGGCCTGTTATGACCCGCGCGAGGCCCCACTTTTATGGGAACGTATGGGTGCAAATGCCGGCGCAACCCCGCCCGAATTTCAGTCCACCCATCCCAGCCCGGAAACCCGCGTCGCCGATTTCCAAGCTTGGATGCCGGAAGCGATTGAAATTTATAATCAAAACTGTCCGACCAAGATTTCGATGCGGTAACAGATAACTAGCCTCATCATGACAAATCTTGATCAACCTTGTTTGTGAGTGTAGGTCACGATAGGAGCTACTCATGCCAAAATCTGGAACATGTGATGTCTGCCTACCAAGAAAGCTTATACCGCTATAGCGACCTTTATGAAGCGCTCGCCAAGTGAAACGACGGCAGCCTGCGTTGGATGATGGTCTCCCAATAGATGAGGGTCAAATTCTGCGCTTTGGCGGCGTGCCTTGCATTTGCGATATTATATGTTTTCCTGCGCGTGAATGGATATAAACTCATCCGAAATGCCAAAGATATTGAAACTTTTATTTACGGACTTTTCGACAATAATGCCGTCAAATTTAAAAATCTCAATGCATGGCTCCGCAAAAACACAAAGGCCGTAATATGACCGACACCGTTCTCGTCACCGGCATAACCGGGTTTATCGCCAGTCATGTCGCGGCAGATTTATTGAACAAAGGCTTCGCCGTGCGCGGGACGGTCCGTAATACCGCCAAAGGTGAACGCCTCGCTGAAACGCTGGCGGCCAAAGGGGTGGAGACCTCAAATCTTGAGCTCATCGAGGCGGACCTTGGCAAAGATGCAGGCTGGAAAGCGGCCGTAAAAGATTGCCGTTATGTTCAACATATCGCCTCGCCATTCCCGCTGGAGGCGCCTGCAAATCGTGAAGCCCTGGTTCCGGAGGCCCGCGCAGGTGCAATGCGCGTCATTGAACAAGCCATTGGAGCAGGCGCGGAACGCGTGGTGATGACATCCTCCATGGTCGCGATGATGGGACAACCCGGGCGCGGCAAAACTATGGTCGTGAAAGAAGACGACTGGTCGGACCCCGATTGGCGGCCCCTCACCGCCTATCCCGTCTCAAAGACCCGGGCTGAACGCGCCGTTTGGGATTATGCGAAATCGCAAAACGTCACAGACCGTGTTACAACGATATGCCCCGGTCTGGTGTTTGGTCCCGATAGCTATGACAACGGCGGGGCCTCTCTTGCGATTATCAAAGGCTTGTTTAGCGGGAAATTCCCGATGATGCCGCGCATTGCCTATCCGGTTGTCGACGTGCGGGATTGCGCCTCGCTTCATATCAAAGCCATGACAAATCAGGATACAGGCGGGCGTCGCCTGATGGCTGCATCTAACACATTGTGGATTTCGGATATTTCTAAAATATTGAAAACCGCATATCCGGCGGCGAAACTTCCCACGCGTGAAATGGCAAACTGGCTGGTGAAGGCCTTGGCGGTATTCGACGATTCCGTGCGCAGCATCAGGCCCGATCTCGGAACGTATCACGAAGCCGACGCCCATTATGTGACCAGCTTGACGGGAATCATCCCCCGCCCCGCAAAGGATGCCGTCTTAGCGGCAGCTGAAAGCCTCATTGCGAATGGCCAGATTAAAGGCGTAACTTAAGCCGCTCGAACGGCGTCTGCGAATCTGTCGAACAAATAGAAACTATCCTGCGGGCCGGGGCTGGCTTCGGGATGATGTTGAACGGAAAAAACGGGTTTGCCTTTTAATCGAATTCCGCAATTTGTCCCGTCAAACAGGCTGACATGAGTTTCTTCTACCGTGTCCGGCAAGCTCTCACTATCTACGGCAAAGCCGTGGTTCATAGAGACGATTTCTACCTTGTCTGTAGTGTGATCTTTGACAGGATGGTTCGCACCGTGGTGCCCTTGGTCCATTTTGACCGTTTTTGCGCCCAGCGTGAGCGCCAGCATTTGATGACCCAAACAAATACCGAGCAAAGGCATATCTGCGGCGACTAAGGCTCGAATGATAGGAATTGCATATTCGCCCGTCGCTGCCGGATCACCCGGGCCGTTCGACAAAACAACCCCGTCAGGTTTGAGCGCGAGGATTTCAGACGCCGGCGTTTTTGGCGGTACAACTGTGACCGCGAGACCCGCGCTCACGAGGTTCCGCATTATGTTCCGTTTTACACCGTAATCTATCAGGACAACGCGTTTGGTATTTTCGATATCTTTATACCCACCGGGCAATTCCCAGCGCGCTTGAGTCCAATCAAATTGCGCATCAGAGGCAACATCCTGCGCGAGATCGGCCCCGACCAAACCTGCCCACTCTTGCGCCTGCTGTGTCAAAGCGGGAATATCAAATTGTCCGGAGGGCTCATGCGCGATAACGCCGTTTGGCATACCGTTCTCGCGAATGAATGCGGTCAAAGCACGGGTATCGACACCGGACAGGCCAATGATTTTACGCGCTGATAACCACTCTCCCAGCTCAGAATCTGACCGCCAATTCGACGCGGGCGTCACCGCGGCGCGAAAAACACCGCCCACCGCGGCCGTCTCTGCACGGGGACTGCCGGCCTCTTCATCCTCCATCGTCGTGCCGGTATTACCGACATGTGGAAAGGTGAAACATACAATTTGCGCGGCATAGGAGGGGTCGGTCAAAATTTCTTGGTATCCCGTCATGGCCGTGTTGAAACATACTTCACCAACGGCAGATCCGACATGTCCAATGCCGTCGCCGAAAAAAACCTCCCCATTGGCGAGAACGAGCGCGGCGGTGGGTGTACGGGTCGGCTGATAGGGCGTCATGGCAAAGAATCCATTTGTCAGGCAGGCAAACTGTCGGAGCTTTTATAGGCCGTGCCGCGATTGGCAAGACCCCAATGTTTAAAGCGACAAAAATTCCGCCCACAGGTCAAATTCGCGGCAGAGGCTTGGCAAAGCGGGTAGATAAGCCTATGTACCGTCTCTTGAAAGACACGGATGTGGGGCATCCGAGGGTTAAATGATAGCGAACACTATGTCCGACGCCGCCACGCTTCGCACGCGCATAAATGAGTCGACTAAGACGGCCATGAAAGAAAAAGACAAGCTTCGCGTCTCCACGCTTAGATTGGTTTCAGCCGCCGTCAAAGACCGGGATATTGCCGCGCGCGCCGAAGATCGCTGTGAAGGCATTACTGATTCTGAAATTCTGTCTCTTCTCGCCAAAATGGTCAAACAGCGTAAAGAAAGCGCGCAAACCTATGAAGAAAACGGCCGTCCCGAATTGGCAGAGCGTGAGCGGGATGAAATTGAAATCATTCGCGAATTCATGCCCAAGCCTCTGTCAGAGGACGAAATGAAAACGATAATCGCGGGCCTTGTCGAAGACTCCGGAGCAACCTGCCTGAAAGACATGGGTAAAATCATGGGCAAGCTGAAATCCGGCTACGCAGGCCGCGTCGACATGGGCAAAGCGGGTGCCGTGGTGAAAGCCCATCTTTGCGCGACGCCTGACTAATCAAACCAGCGGATTAGATCAGAAAATTGTCCAATCGGTCCATTGCGGCCTCTAAATCAGGCATGGCGGCAGCGTAGCTCAAGCGAATATGACCCGATGCGTAAAACGCGCTGCCCGGAACCGTTGCGACGCCGGTCTCTTCCAGTAGCTTTAACGCAAATCCTGCATCATCATCCGAGACGTCCGATATGTCGGCAAAGGCATAAAACGCACCCGGCGGAAGCAAACATGACACGCCGGGCATCGCGTTCAGCCTGTCAACAACACGGTCTCTGCGCGCAGCGTAAGTTTCGCGCCACCCGTTCAAAAAACTCTGATCCCCGTTCAAGGCGGCGACAGCGGCCCACTGACTGACGCTAGCGGGGTTCGACGTCGTCTGGCCCATATATTTTCGCATTGCCGCAATCAACCAATCGGGACCGCCGCCATAACCGATACGCCAGCCCGTCATGGCATATGCTTTTGACACCCCGTTCATGGTCAAAGTTCGGTCAAACAAATCAGGAGCAACTTGCGCCATGGTTGCGAAGGTAAACTCCCCATAGACAAGATGCTCATAAATATCATCACACAGAATCAAGACCTGCGGATGAGCGCGAAGAACATCTGCCAAAGCGCGCAATTCATCTGCTGAATAAGCCGCGCCTGTTGGGTTGGAGGGAGAGTTAAGCATCACCCATTTGGTTCGGGGCGTCATCGCCGCCGATAGCGCCTCCGGCGTAATTTTAAAGCCCGTTGCCGCGCCGCAAGGCACAATGATTGGCGTCCCGCCGCAAAGTTTCACCATATCGGGGTAGCTGACCCAACAAGGCGCGGGAATAATGACATCATCCCCCGGCCCGACTGTAACTGCCAGTGCATTAAAAATCACAGCTTTTCCGCCCGGCGACACATTAACTTGAGCCGCCGTATAGGTAAGGTCATTATCCCGTCGGAACTTCTGAATGATGGCATCTTTCAGAGCCGGAATACCATCGACGGCCGTATAGCGGGTTTCACCGGAATTCATCGCCTCCGTGGCGGCCAACCGTATGGGCTCAGGCGTTTCAAAATCCGGTTCACCGGCAGATAAAGAAATCACGTCTCGCCCTGCGGCGCGCATTTCGCGCGCGGTTTGGGTTATCGCCATCGTCGCAGATGTCCCGATACGCGTTATCCGATTTGAAAGCCTTGTGTCAGTCATGAGATGAGCATAGGCGCGGCGCATCATTTACGAAAGCCTGTACTTATGTCCGTACGTGAATTTAGTGTTCTCATGATGATTTGCACCATTTGGGGCCTGCATTTTGTCGTGATGAAGTTTACCGTGGTCGACATGGGCGTCCCGCCGCTGTTCTATGCGGCGCTTCGCGTGACGCTTCTGGCGCTCATTCTCTTGCCTTTTCTGCGCTGGCATCCAGGCCAAATGAAGGCTGTTCTTATCGGCGGTTTGGGGTTTGGGGCCTTTAATTACGCTTTTATGTTTCCGGCCATGCAGCTGACGACAGCGAGCGCGGCGGCCGTGACGATTGAATTATATATGCCGTTTTCTATCCTTCTATCCGTTCTCATTTTGGGAGAACGAATCGGTCCTTGGCGCATCACCGGATCAGCTCTGGCCTTTATCGGCGTTGTCCTGATTGGTCTGGGAACACCCTCAGAAGCGGCAGGAGAAAGCTTTGCTTTGGGAATCGCATTCATGGCCTGTGCAGCGATGTCGGAAGCGATTGGCGCCATTAGTGTAAAATCCGTGAAATCGGTCAACCCTATCCAATTATTGGCTTGGTTCGGGGTGGTTGGGTCCGCTGTCCTTTGGCCGCTCAGTTTCGCTTTGGAAGAGAATCAATTATCAGTTTTCGCGCCGGAAACTCGCGTCAATTTTGGTTTGGCGCTCCTATATTCCGTTCTGCTGGTTAGCCTTGTGGCGCACGGGTCTTATTATTGGTTATTGCAGCGCTTACCCATTCACACGGTCGCACCGTCCGGATTAATGACAACCGTTATTGGGGTCGCGGCTGGTGTGCTGATATTAAAAGAAACGCTTACAGCCATCCTCTTGATTGGGGCCGTGATTACGCTCTCCGGAATCTGGATAATTTTATGGCGAAACAGACGCCGGACCCAAGAGCCAGCTCCCGCAAAAGTCACGAAAGGTGCATAGAGAGGTCATTATCCGGCCATGGTTGCACCGGATAAGGTCACTGAAATGCACATGTGGCAAAGAATGAGAAAACGATATGACAAACAATCTAAGATTTGAGAAAACAATATTGATTGGAACTGCGCTCATGGGGTTGTTTCTTTTCATTGCCCAAAGCGCCGGCTAATTTTTCAGGCGCACTGCCTGACTGAAATTTAAGGGAGTTGTTTTCCCTCTTCACCTTGGCGTCACGCCCGAACCGTCATAGGCTTTTCGCTTGAACGGCGAAAAGAGTGGCAGAACGTGCAGCCCACCAAATATAGAGATGCGAGCTTTTCGCCCTATCATGATGAGGATCGTCTTTCAGACTTTCTTGATGATGATGCTCAACGCCTCACCGCCAATGCCGCCGTCGTATTTTTGGTCCATCTAGGGCTTGTATTGTCCATGTCAGGCAATTTTATTGTGCCGGATCTCAAACCCCCACCCCCGCCGGAGGCCGTCACCGTTGAAATTGTGACATTTGAGCCCCAGCCGGAACCTGAAGTCGAAACCGCGCCTGTCATTATCGAAGCTGCGCCCACCGCGCCGCCGCCTGCGCCTGTCCCAAAACCTCAACCGACTCCGCAACCCCAGCCCGCGCCCACGCCGCCCACGCCAGAGCCAGAACCGCTCCCTGAACCAGAACCGGAGCCGCTACCAGAGCCTGAACCAGAGCCTGTTCTCACACCACCCCCGCCACCCGAAATTTTAGTTCAGCCTGAGACGGTGGAACCTGAACCATTACCCGAACCGGAGCCTTTGCCGGAGCCGCTACCCGAGCCTCTTCCGGAACCCGAGCCGACCATTGAGTTTTTCGAGCCCCTACCCGAGCCGGTACCTGAACCCGAACCGATTCCGGAACCCATTATCGAATTTTTCGAGCCGATTCCCGAACCTGAACTGGACCCTGAGCCGATTATTGAATTTTTCGAGCCGGACCCGTTAGAGAGTGAGCCTTTGCCTGAATTGCCCGTGGTTCAGCCAGATGTGCCCCCCACTCCAGGGATTATTGAGGCTGAACCGCTGCCCGAGTTAATCGAGCCGGAACCCTTGCCGCCTGAAATAATTTTGGAACCTTTACCTGACATCGTGCCGCAGTCGGCCCCTAGACCCTTGCCCGAAATATTGCCGGAACGTGAGCCCGAACCCCTTCCGGAGCCGGACCTTATCATTACGGCGCCGACCATTCTTGCCTCACCGGATGCACCCGAAAGCCGCGAGGAACAGCGTCGCGCGGTACCGCAAGAACAGAGCGACCCCTTCATGGATCTTATCAAGCGCGATAATAATTCAAGTTTGGATGACCCTATCATTACCCCGCCGCGCGGCGGGGGCAATCAAGGCCCAATCAGCCAAGGCGGCAGTATTGCAAGGCCGCCGGGCGGCGGCACACAAATCGGACGTACGAACCCGGGCGCGGGAGGCTGGAGCCTCGGCCCGCAATCTGTAGGGCCCGGAGCGGCCTATGAGGGCATAAATTTGGATATTCGCTGCCGTGAGGAGGGCCGCACCCATAGTGACTGTCCGGAATATCTTAAAAAATTCAGAGGACGGGATAGAACGGGGCGCGAGAGTTTTGACGGTATGGCAGGCACGGGAACCGATCGCGGCAACCGGATTACGGACTCTCGTTCGATACCGTCGCGAAGCGAATTGGGCCTGAATATTGGCGACCCGTCCGTGAATAGTGGAGGCCCCTCCACAAATGTTTTGGACTTTGGGGATACGAATTTTGATCGGGAGTTTTTAAACAGACCTATAGAGACAGAACCGCCCGCGCCCGGATTGCTAGGGATATCCGGAGCCTCTGACTCTAAGGCCCCAACCAATGACTGGCTGTTGCAAACTCCGCCGCTGGCCCCAACTGAGGCAGACCCGGATGAGGATGATTCATTGGATTGGATTCTGGACAAATTACCGGAAGAATAGACCCCGGAGAGACGAGGACAGTTAAGGCTCAACCATTTGGGCCAGGCCTTCGGTAGCCCGTACCAAAGCCTGCCGCGTTGCCGCTTTCTGCCGTAAGGACGCCACCCGGCTGAGATAAGGAAATCCCCCCAAATCCCGTTTGGCCTCAATGAGAAAATTAGCGCCTGTTTCGGCCTCGCTCAACGCCAAAGAAATTTCCTGTTCCCCCAACCTCCCAATCGTTTTCACCAAAACAAAACGCCCCGGGTCAGTTTGCAAAATTTCCAGAGACCCAAAATTTTCGCCCGCTTGCCAAGCCGCCGTCTGACCGGCTTCCACATCTGCGCCGCCAAAAACCCATTCGCTATCAGGGCCGCCGACTCCGGCCCATTCCGGGTAAGAGCGCAGATCAGAAATAATTTCGTAAACGCTCAAGACATCGCTATCCAAAACGACGCTCGCATCGACACGCTGTTGGGCCGGCATAAATGCCCCGAGAATACACACGCCAATGAACACGCAAAGTATAAGAGCGATACTGCGGAAAAGCCATTTCATGGGTTTACCTTAACCCGTGATGACATGCGGTACCATGAAAAACGGATTGCGACCTCGCAGCAGTCCAGCCATAGGGTAAACAGGGAGAAAGATTTATGCCGCTTCATTTGATTTTCGCCGACTCCGAGCCATCCATTATGATGGAGTTTGGCGGGCTGGCCATGTCAGGACTGACGCTTTTGGGCTCTCTGTTTTTGTTTATGGTTGGGCTAGGCGTTCTCGCCGCCGCTATCATGTTTGTGATTGATATCACGCAAACCAAATCCGCTGTTCGCCGGAATTACCCCGTCATCGGCCGATTCCGGACTGTCTTCTCCCATCTCGGTGAATTTTTTCGACAGTATTTTTTCGCATTAGATCGAGAAGAGATGCCGTTTAATCGCGCAGAACGTCAATGGGTAGATCATGTCTGTGAAGATGGTACTGATGTTGTACCATTTGGATCAACAAAAGTCCTCGACCCGGGAACACCTATTTTTGCAAATGGGCTTTTCCCGAAATTAGAGGATGATTTTCCGCCCAAGCCTGACTTCATCATTGGCCCTCAGACGCGCAGACCTTACGCGCCCGGATCGTTATTTAATATATCCGCCATGAGTTATGGCAGCCTCTCAAAGCCCGCAATCCAAGCACTCTCACGCGGGGCGGCGCTCTCCAATTGCTATTTAAATACGGGCGAAGGGGGCGTATCTCCCTATCACCTCGAAGGCGGATGCGATATCATCTATCAATTGGGCACGGCTAAATTTGGAGCGCGCAATTCCGATGCAACGCTAAATGAAGACAAGCTGCGCAAAGTGTGTGAAAATCCGCACATTCGCATGATGGAGATTAAGCTGTCTCAAGGGGCGAAACCCGGCAAAGGCGGAATTTTGCCTGCAAAAAAGGTCAATGCTGAGATTGCGGAAATCAGAGGCATTGAAGAAGGTAAAAGCGCATTATCGCCAAACCGCCATGTTGATGCAGGCACATCAGACGAGTTGCTGGATTTAATTCATCAAGTCAGGGAAACGTCAGGCCTGCCCACAGGCATCAAATTATGCGTTGGTCAAGTCAGGCCCATTATTGAACTCTTCCAAGCCATTAAAGCGCGCGGCGATGCCTCTGCCCCCGACTATATTGTTGTCGATGGCGGTGACGGGGGAACCGGAGCGGCCCCGCTCCCTCTCATTGATAATACGGGCCTTACGGTCAGAGAGAGCCTGCCTTTGATTGATGATCTTTTGAGAGAATTTGACCTGCGCGAGCGCGTTAAAATCGTCGCCTCGGGCAAACTCATAACCTCCGCTGATGTAGCTTGGGCCTTTTGTGCCGGGGCAGACCTGGTCAATAACGCCCGTGGTTTCATGTTCGCACTTGGCTGTATTCAAGCGCTGAAATGCGACAAGAACACCTGTCCGACGGGAATTACAACGCATAATCCGCGGCTTCAGAAAGGCCTGGACCCTGCCAATAAGGCCGTTCGTGTCCATAATTATATTAAGAATATTATCAAAGAAGTAGAAATTATCGCCCATGCCTGCGGCGTGGACGAACCTCGAGAGTTACAGCGCGAACATCTGATGATTGTGCAAGCCTCGGGCCGGTCCAAGCCCTTTGATCAGGTTTGGGACCGCTCTCGATATAGCTGATTGCTTTAAGCGTATTTTTCACCGAGATAAACGCGGCGGACATCCGGGTTCGCTCTGATTTCATCTGGAGTGCCTTCGAATAGCGCTTCACCTTGGAACAGGATGGAGGCGCGGTCGACAATATCCAGTGTTTCGCGGACCCGATGATCCGTGATCAAAATGCCGATTCCGCGTTTTTTCAGATAAAGTACGAGTTCAGAAATATCCGCAATGGCAATCGGGTCGATCCCCGTGAACGGCTCATCCAAAAGGATAAAACTAGGACGGCTGGCCAAGGCGCGGGCGATTTCGACGCGGCGGCGCTCTCCGCCCGATAAAGCCAGAGCCGGAGATTTTCGGATGTGCCCGATATTAAGTTCATCCAGAAGCGCAGAGACATTATCATCCCATTTACTGCGGTCTTTTTCGGTCAACTGAACAACGGCTTTGATGTTTTCTTCGACCGTCAATCCGCGGAAAATTGATTGTTCTTGCGGGAGGTAACCAACCCCCAAACGCGCGCGTTGATACATCGGTAGTTTGGTAATATCTTGACCATCCAAAGAGATAGATCCGCGATCTGCCTCAATCAGGCCCATAATCATATAGAAACTGGTCGTCTTACCTGCCCCGTTCGGTCCCATCAGCGCGACAACTTCACCGCGCTGCACCGTCAAGGTGATATCTTTCACGACGACACGGCCGCGGTAAGCTTTACCGATACTATTGGCAGCCAAGCCTGTCGCCGGGGGCGTGATAATCTTTGGCTTTAATCCTGGATCCGCTTCAGCCATTAGTTTGTGCCTTGCGCCGTATTGGTTGATCGAATGAGAATTGAAACACGCCGCCCTTTACCGCATTTTCGCCCTTCGCAATTACCTGCGACTTTAGCTTCGCGCGTTTGAAGATTATAATTTAAAACCCTGCCGGTGACGACACTGTCATCTTGCAAAAGTACGACATCACCGGTGACAACAAAACTTTCATCGGCGCGCGTATAAACACCTTTATCGCCACGCACTTCTTGATCCGGTGTGATATAATAGAAATTTCCGGTCGCGACCATTCGCGTAAATCCGCTGGTTGCAATAAGCCCGTTACCGCCGCCTTCGGTGTAAATCTCTACTTTGTCAGCCAAAAGACGGACATCACCCTGACGAATATCTGCTTGCCCGGTCAGGGTGATGACGCCGTTCGCGGTAAAGGCGTCATCCGCATTCAGAATCGTCGGCGCGGAGCTATCGGCTGAAAACTGCGCAAATGCCGTTGAAGGCACGGTCAAAAGCGCGGCAGAGACAAAGAGGGCGGAGAGAAAAGACTTCATGTGAAACATCCTAATTATCAGCGCCTGGCAAAATAATTTGCGTCCGCCCGTTTCCATTACAATCGCGGCCTTGGCAATCACCTAAGAAGCGAATTCTGCCCGTCTTCGTATTATATGTCATCTTTTCAGACCTAACACGATTTCCGCCGGGTTGAATGACCACCACATCGCCCGTAACCGTCATAAGGTTTCTTTCCCGCTCGTAAACGCCCTTGCGGCCCCGAATATCATTTTCGTCCGTCTTATATCTGAAATTTCCGGTCGCCACGATTTTTCGCACGGCGCCCAACTTTACGCTGCCTGTATCAGACCCGCCATTCTCCCGAATGCGAAAAACATCCATTTGATCAGAGGTGATAACGGCCCCGTCTTGCACCACGCGCACGCCGCCGCGAAGGTCGGTTTTATCGCCTTGGTAAATGCCCCTGTCGGCCTTCACATTAATGGGACCGTCGCCGCCAAACCCAAAGCTGGACCCATCCGAGGCGCTTTGCGGCCTTCGCGTCAAATCTGCCGTCATACCGTCTTTGAAAATGAAGGTCCGATAACCGTCCTCAATCGCGTAACTTTCGCCAGCCACTTTTCCAAAAGCCCCATTGCAGACAATTGCTTTGTCGCCTTCAATCCGTTTCTCGACATTAAAAATCCGAGCATGCGTTGTATCACAACTGTTACCATCATCGGTTTCAAGATAGACATCATTTTCGAGTTCGAGAATTTTATCCATATCATTATAGGAGCCCGCCTTGGCGATTACGGAACTATTCGCGGCGCCCTCGTCCCGAATGAAATCCAGTGCCGGGTTCGTCAAAAGCACCGTATTCAAATCGTTTCTCCGGCGAATGGCCGTATCCGCGTTTAGGTAAAACGGCAGGCCATCACTCGTACGGCCGGAATAGCGGACATTAGACATTTTCACGCTTTCGGTCGGATCACTTACAAACTCCGTACCGCCACGGTCAGACAGAAATTGCCAAATTAAGATACCGACAAGCACTGCCGAAAGCCCCATCAAAATATAGCGCAAAGCTTTAATACGCCGCGTATGTGCATGCGCCGCTTCAAGCGTAAGCGCCCTTTTGGGCTCCCAGAGGCCGAGATCTTCTGATGCACGGCGATCAGAAGCTGTGGATATCGTAGCAGTCGCTGTCATAACGTGGCGTCTCTATAGCGGGCCGTGAGCCAAGGGGCGACCTATAAAATCCGCGTCTGAAGGTTTCGTAATGCGCCCCGAATGCGCCATCTAATCAGTACGGCGCATACGGTGAGAGAAAATATCAACATCTGCCCATCCCTTGAGGTCCAGTTGCGCGCGCGTCGGAAGAAACTCAAAACATCCTTGGGCTATGTCCCATCGGCCTTCCCGCATGAGGCGGCCGGATAAGATTGTTTTGAGTTGATGCAGATAGAGCACGTCTGATGCCGCATAATTCAACTGGGCTTCCGTCAATTCATCCGCCGCCCAATCTGAGGATTGTTGCTGCTTGGACAAATCGACATTGATGAGCTCTTTCGTCAAATCTTTCAGCCCGTGACGGTCTGTGTAGGTGCGCACAAGTCCCGACGCAATCTTAGTGCAAAACACCGGAGCAACCGTAATGCCGAGGTCGCGCATCATCATCGCCACGTCAAATCTCGCGAAATGAAAAATTTTCGTCACTGACGGGTCGGCCATCAGTTTTTTCAAATTTGGTGCATCATAACTCTCGCGGTCCATCTGTACGATATGGGCATCTCCGTCCCCGGATGACAATTGTACAAGACAAAGCTTATCCCGAATTAGAGAGAGGCCCTGCGTCTCCGTATCCACAGCAACGGAGGACCCGAATTCGATATCGTCAGGCAAATCATTTTTATGCAAATGAACGGTCATAATGTGTCTTTCCTGAAATCGCCTTTCGCATAGGCGTGACGGACCATCTTTTCAAGTTTTCCAAGCTTTCTTTTCGAGAGAAATAGACTGTCCTGCCCGTTTTTCGGCGACGGGATGTATTTCGGCCTGCTATAGACGGATCATGGACCTCCTTTCGCCCAAGCCATTAACCTCAGATATTGAACGCTATGCCGTCTTCGCAGGCAAAGACATGCGCTATGACGGACATTTATTTTTAGGCGTGACGTCGACCGGAATTTTCTGCCGTCCAGGGTGTCCGGCGAGGTTGCCGAAATTCGAAAATTCTACTTTCCATGATACTGCGGCGTGCGCCATTTCATGCGGGTTTCGAGCGTGTAAACGCTGTCATCCTGCGGGCGGCGATACAGCGTTGATTAAGGCCCTAATTACATTGGTGGAGTCAGCCCCTGATCGCAAAATCACCAATGCTACACTTTCGGCGCAGGGCTACGACCCGTCGACAGCGCGGCGTCAGTTTTTAGCTCGATTTGGGATGAGTTTCATTGATTACGCCCGCGCGCGTCGCATGGCCCTCGCAGCGAAAACTTTAGCGCGCGGCGGTACCGTTCTTGACGCTCAGCTCGACGCAGGGTTCGACAGCGCGTCAGGGTTCCGAAGTGCCTATGCAAAACATTTTGGCGCAGCCCCCGCCAAAGGGTCTGCAGAGCCGCTATTTATCGATTGGATTGAAACGCCGATGGGACGCATGATTACGATTGCCGACGACACCGCGCTGTATCTGTTAGAATTTACCGATAGAAAAAATATGCGCCGTCAGTTTGATCGCTTGAGGAAGACTCAAAATCGAGCCGTCCTGCCGGGACGCACGAAAATTACCGAGACAATAGAAACTGAACTTGCGGCCTATTTCGCGGGTAATTTGTCAGAGTTTGAAACTCCTCTGGCGACATCGGGAACAGATTTTCAGCGGCAAACCTGGGAGGCCTTGAAAACTATCCCACATGGTGAAACCCGGTCTTATGCACAATTGGCGGAAATGATTGGGAAGCCGGCGGCTGTTCGCGCGGTCGCATCGGCCAATGCCAATAATGGACTGGCCGTCATCATACCTTGTCACAGGGTTATCGCAAAAAATGGCGGTTTGGGCGGCTATGCAGGTGGATTGAGCCGCAAACGTCAATTGCTGGATTTAGAATCTTTGGATTTAAAATCTAAAGAGGGGTGAGCGTGAGCTGGGCATTGACCCCACCCGAAGACGCCGCGGTGATTAAGGCTGTATCCACATCCACCGCATAATTTGTCACCAAATCTTCAATAACGGCATAGAACGACGACGTCGCAGCATCTTCTACCCAAAGGGTAAGCCCTCCTCCTGATTGGGGCTGAACACGAGAAAGCTCCATGCCGCGTTTGCGCGCCGCCTCAATCAAAGCGCCCCGCGTAAATTCAGCACGCGTGCCCGTCGCAGATCCCGCGTTTAATTTCGGGGCAGCCCGTAGCCAAAATTCGCGGTCCGTTTGTGCCGCTTCCAAGGCCGTCGCGCCATTTGGTCCGCTCTCTCTTGTCAAGGCAAACCATCCGGCGAAGAGCACCAGCAAACCGGCGAGTAGCAAAAGCAAAATGCGCTCTCGCGGTTCGCGGGATTGAAACCATGTCATCATGAAGTTTCTCCCAAACGCAGCGTCGCTTCTCCGACGAAAGCTCCGTTTTGTTCCCGCACCCCGCCGGTAATCAGCTGTCCTCCTGCCCGAGCGACGGCGTTTTCAGCGCGCGCGGCAGCGTCAAAGCTCGGATATATCAAACGCAATTGAAGCGTCCCACTTTCAGAATTATAGCGCAGTTGGTCGACCCGTATATCATCCAACGCAGATAAACCTGCAAATAGAACAGACGATAAGTCGAGAAAGCCCGCCGCCCGAACCGGGCCCGACTGTAAGGATTGTGCTGCGGCCCGTCCTGGGTTGGCAGGTGCTCGCGAACCCGTAGCCGCTAAATATTCCGACGCGGTTGTCGCGCGCAAATCTTCAGCCTGAGTGAGTGCTGCACGGTCCTGGACTCCGTTCCAAACGAAGGCCGCCAAGAGCGCGGATACCGCAAGAGCCGCAAACCGAATGGCAGGGGCCCGCGGAATTTTAAATCCGGACCTCGAACGGTATTCCCCTTGTAAGAGATTCAAACCCCGCCCCGCGGCCAAGCCGTCAGCGAATTGTCCCGCCAACTCACTATCTGAATGTTCGACCAGCGTTTCGTCGGTCCAATCTAAATCCAACGCGGCAATTCCCGGCTCAACAGCACGGTCAATGACGAGCATGGCTTTGTCACCGCTCAGCAAATCATAATCGGCATAGGCGGCTTTTGGGTTCATATCCGCAAAAGTTTCGGCGAGGATATCCATCACTCCGCTTTCAATAACGGCCAGATGCGGGGGTTGGGTATCGGACAAGGCGAAATGGAGGCCCTCTGCCGCGCTGGCGATATCATCTTCTTTAGCGAAGCGCGCCATTTTCAACTGTTGCGCCCGTCCGGCCTTTGGCAATTCTGTTTGAAAAATTCGGACGAGTTGGCCCGGCAAAATTAGAATCGGATCGTTGATTTCGAGTTCGGCAATATCCGCTGAGGCAATCCGGCGGGTTTCGTAACCCGTCGCCAGCGGGGTTGCAACGATAGCCTCTCCGTCCTCGAGGGCTGGTAAGATTAAGAGTGTCAAAGCAGCCATTAGTGCAAATCCTGCTGAGTCGAAATTAGAGACCGGATAAAAGCTACCCTTATTCCAATTTCGTTACGAATGTGATTAAACAAGAAATGCACTAGCGGGCGTCCACTTCAGTTTCAGAATCTGATTCAGTTTGCGTTTCAATTTCAGGCCGGAAAGTCTCCCGCCCCCATCCGCGATATGTCAGGATAGGCACGTCGTCCACCCCGTCAAACCGATAAGTTCGCACCCGCTCCGCCGGACCAACCTCGGTGACGACCTCTACAAAGATCGATTTGACATCCACCCCAACGCGTTCGTCGGTTAGTGACGCGATTTCAGTGGCGTTTAAGACCTGCTGAATTTGGTCTGAACTCGAATAACCGGTTGGAGGTCTATCTCTCAAAAGCGCTTCGGCTGCGGGCACGGCCTCGGAGGCTGATATCTGTCCCGACAACGCCGCCGCCAAAATGATAATTCGGTCTGCCGAAATGCTATTGACGTTAATGACAGGCAGATTTCCCGGACCGCCCGTGCAGACAAAGGGGCGGAAAAGTTCCCAGAGTTCCTCATCCATACCGTTCAGCGCCCGCAATTCTTCTGGGCCGCGGAGAGATGTATCGGCGGTGCGATAGGGTGGGTTTTGTCGTAAGTATATTCCGTCTTCTGCGCCGCCGGTAGATTGTTGCTGATCTGCATCCTGCCAATCAACAAGGGCATTTGATAAGGACGTGGCTTGATTTTCAGCCAAACCCAACAATTGCGCGATGCGCGCAAATTCACGTCGAGCCTCCCCAGGCTTTTCACCGGTTTCCGAAACAACAGCATTCAAATTAAAACATTGGCTTGCGTCTTTTAACGTCAAGGAAATCGCACCTTCAGGTGTCGGCAGCACCAGCGGTATGCGCGATTGCAAAAGCGCCGCCTTAGCTTCCGGTAGCAAGGCTGCAAAATCTGTCTTCAGGTAAGCCACCACAAAATCTTCAGCGCCGTCAGCTTGCCAATCCGCTTGCGAATAGGCTTGCACATTTATCGTCCGCTTCACAGCCAGTTGAATGTCCTCCATCAACGCAACTGTAATGGCCGCCATGACGGTCATGATCAGGAGCGTCGTAAGCAATACCGTTCCTCGGTCTTTTTGCGGCGCGGTCTTCATGATCCGACCTCAAACATATGCACGGTTTCGGTTCCGTCACTGTCGGTGACTTTAAATTCTACTGCACCTCGCTCGCCAGTGCGCTGCGAAGGCCTGTTCAAGAAAACGGTCCATTCCTCCAATCGTACATCGATTCCTTGGCCGCCCTCAAAAGGCAGTGTGGCACGATATGTGACGTCTATATCGTCAATACCGCTGAGTAAGACACGGCCCAACCAGCCTTCGCGTTGGGCCGGGTTTTCGTGGGTCAGGCTTTCGCGGATAAATTGCCCATCGCGCAGCAGATAGCGTACCCGTTCGACCTGCCCGCGTGCCGCGCCTGTTGGATTGCTACGGCCTAACCGGGAAAATGTTAGGACGGCATCACTTTCTTCGGGGTTACGTGTCGTCACCAGATATGTCTCCGTCCCGCCGACGCCGTCCCTCATGGGCCGCAGAGTCATCGCGTTCATATCAGCGCGTAAAATTGAGCGAAAGGCAGCAATGTCTGCGAGCTCCGCTGACGCGGCGTTCAATCTGTCTTTTGCAGCAAATGTTTGCAGCATCGCTCCCATCGTCCCCGCACTAATCAGCGTAAAAAAGAAAAGCGATACGAGGACCTCGACAAGGGTGAAGCCGGACTCATTTTGAGGCGCGCGCATCACGACCCGCTCGACAGCCAAGCCCGGCGCGTGATGAATACATCATCATCTTTCGAGACGGACACCCGAAGTTCCAACAGGCCTTTCTGCGGGGTTTCGACAGTTTCAATTTGCCACTCATAAGTTTGCCCGCCCGCCTCTTCTCGGCCGGATTTCGTCCCGATAACGCCGCGCCGCATCCGGGCATAAATCAGCTGATTATCGGCAACCACGCTGGCGTAGGTTTTGTGGGTCAAACGCTGGGTATGCGCCACCGATTGCGTTCCAGCGCGTGAGAGGCCGATAATTGCGACGGAGAAAATCAAAAGCGACGCCAGAACTTCAACCAATGTGAAACCCTCTTGTTTTAGCGGCAGTTTCGTCATGAACCCTTTCACTCTGCTGCCTCCATCACAATGCGCCCGCGCGCATCGGGTGACAAAGTAAAGCTCTCGTCGCGCCCCTCGAGGGAC
>CALFWV010000067.1 GCA_937927825.1 uncultured Caulobacterales bacterium
TAAATGGGCCAAGCAAAAACAAATTCACGAGTATCAGAAAACAATCGCGCAAACTTACGGATTATATGCGCATTTGCAATTTGGCCGACGGGTTAAATCCGCGATTTATGACAAGGGACTTTGGCGCACGAAATTTTCCGATGGTGAGGTCATTAGCAGCCAATTTTTAGTTTCGGCGATTGGCCAACTTCATATTCCCAAAACGCCCGATATTCCCGGCGCATCTGATTTTAAAGGCGCAAGTTTTCATTCCGCGCAATGGGATCATAACTATGATTACGCAGGAAAGAAAATTGCGGTTATTGGCAATGCAGCGAGTGCCATCCAACTTATACCTGAGCTCGCGGAGGCAACGGATGCACTCACCGTTTATCACCGGACGCCAAATTGGATTATTCCAAAGAAGGACCGTGCCTATTGGGGGATTGAGAAATGGCTGGGCAAACGGCTCCCGGCACTGGGGAAGCTCTACAGATTTAGCCTTTTTGCACAGGGCGAGTTTTTTGTTTGGCGCATGATACAGGGCAAGCCGATCAGTAAATGGCTCGGCGCGCAATGGGTCAAAATGGGTTTACGCAAGCATATTAAAGACCCTGATCTTCGCGCGAAAATGTTGCCGGATTACCCAATTGGCGCGCGCCGTATTCTCTTGTCGGATAAAATCTATCCCGCGCTTGCAAAAGAGACCGTTGAGAATGTGATGGACCCTATCGACCACATCTCCGCCGATGGTATTGTTACCAAAGACGGAACAGAGCGTTCCCATGATTTGATTGTGTATGCGACCGGGTTTCACACCAATCCCTTCCTCAAAGAAATAGACGTCACAGGGGAGAATAGTCGCAGTCTACGCAGCCATTGGGACGACGGCGCAACAACCTATATGGGCGTCATGACGGCGGGGTTTCCGAACCTGTTTATCCTCTACGGGCCCAACACAAATACAGGTCACACGTCGATTATTTATAAGCTTGAAAACCAAGTTGGATATATTCTGCAGCTCATGGATAAAACGACGCAAAAAATCGGCGTCAGTGCCAAAGCCGAAGAGGAATTTGATGCGGAAATGCAACGTCGATTGAAAGACTTAGCGTGGTCAAAAGTCGATGCGAGTTGGTATAAGGTCGGCGACCGCGTTCCGAATAATTGGCCGGGCAGTGCGCTGGAATATAAACGCCGGAACAAAACCCCAATCTGGGACCATTACGAGATAAGCTGATGACAACACTGCGCTACAAGATGTTCGAGACTTTGCTCAAACTCACGCGTGCCAACCGCATGATTGCGAAAACAATGGACGGCAAGCCCGCGCGGAGCGAGCCCTGCCCGGGACGTTTGAAAAACCGTTCAGAGCAAGTCGATATGAATGGACAAACCGTTTGGATTATACATCCCAAATCCGGCCCGGGCGAGACGGCCTATATCCATTTCCACGGCGGAGCCTATATCTTGGGCCTGATGGCTTTGCATTTTGGTCTGGCGTCAGAGCTCAGTGATCGGTCGGGTGTCAGCGTTATTTTGCCGGACTATCCCCTGGCTCCGAAGGTTCAAGTTGGCGAGATTACAGCTTTCGCAAATTCCGTTTTCGAATATGCGCTGAATCGATGGGAAACTGTAAAAGTTGGTGGGGGTAGTGCCGGCGGAAATCTAGCTTTGGCTTTGGCGCTTCACAGGAAAAAGGCCGCCCTGTCGCAACCCGCGCATATTATGTTGATGTCGCCTTGGGTGGATTTGGAAATGTCCCACCCGGCCAATGACGGCCCCAGCGATGAAGTTTGTTTTTCAGACGCGACGGACTTGCGCCGCGCGGCGAAACTCTATGCGGGGGATATCCCCGTGACCGACCCGCGTGTGAGCCCAACTTTTGCCGACCTCACTGATTTAGCGTCGATGTCTATTTTTACGGGGGACGTGGATTTACTGCATACCGATATCCTTATTTTTGCGGAAAAAGCCAAGGCTGCAGGCAAATTATCCAAGCTCGCAATTTACGGTGAAATGGGGCATATTTTCATGCTCTATCCGACACCGGACCGCGAAAGCGCGTTGATTGAAATGGCGGATATTCTGCGCCGCTAACGAAAGCGTTTTTGGTTTTAACTTGAAACCCACGGCGGAGTTGTCACAACTTCATGAAAAGAAACCCATCGGGGAGACATCTATGACACTTCAGGCTTATGACTGGATTTCCTATCACGCGGCGACAACACCCCATAAACGCGCGATGTATGACCTCGCCAGTCAGCGGGATTTTACCTATGCACAGATGGACGACCGCGTTGCGCAAGTCGCGGGGATGTTGCTTGATAAAGGTATTCAGCCCGGTGACCGCGTCGCCTTTCTTTGCCTGAACACAACGGATGTGATGGAGTTGGTGTTTGGATGCTGGCGGGTCGGGGCAATTGCTCTCGCGCTGAACTTCCGGCTGACCCCGCCCGAACTCGCCTATATTTTGAATGATGCGGAAGCGTCCATGGTGTTGGTAGATGCGCCTTTTGCGCCCCTGGCTGAACCGACCAAAGACCTCACAAAAGTCGAGCATTGGATGATGACCGACGGGGTCGGCGGCGATAGTGAATATGAGCAGGCGCTGGCCGCCGCGACACCCATCTATGACTTTCATCCGCAAAGCCTCGAAGATCAGTGCTTATTGATGTATTCCTCCGGCACGACAGGCTCGCCCAAGGGCGTGATTATCACACATGCCATGCTCGATTTT
The DNA here is from genome assembly GCA_937927825.1 of uncultured Caulobacterales bacterium. Taxonomy (GTDB): domain Bacteria; phylum Pseudomonadota; class Alphaproteobacteria; order Caulobacterales; family Maricaulaceae; genus Litorimonas. The sequence goes on from CALFWV010000067.1 coordinate 2,720, forward strand.
ACTGCGTCTTCCGCCATGCGTTTGGGCGAAACGGGACCATCTGATGTCTCGCTGAACAACATGCCGCTGTTCCATATTGGCGGTCTGAATGTGACCGCGCTGCCGTCTATCTGGATTGGCGGGACTTGTGTGATTATGCGGATGTTTGATCCGGAGGCGACGATTAAAGCGATCTCTAATCCTGACCTTGGCATCTCTGTTATGTTCTGCGTGCCTGCCGCTTATAATGCGATGAAGGCGCATCCGGCGATGGAGACAGCAGACTTTTCTCGAATAAATCTCGCGCTATGCGGGGCGGAAACCGTTCCCGAAGCGCTCATTAATTGGTGGGGCGAACGCGGCATTATTATCCAAGAGGGTTACGGCATGACGGAAACGGCGGCCGCCGGGACGATGTTGCTGAAATCTGATATTCCGGAACGCATCGGCTGGGCGGGGCGTCCGCTCATGCATTCTCGGATTAAGATTGTAGACGAGAACGGCGTCGAGGTGCCGCGCGGAACGCCGGGCGAAATCTGGTTCAAAGGCCTCGCTATCACGCCGGGATATTGGCGTAACACGAAAGCCAATGAGGAAAGCTTTACCGACGGTTGGTTCCATTCCGGCGACATCGGCATCATGGATGAACAGGATTATGTCTC
>CALFWV010000068.1 GCA_937927825.1 uncultured Caulobacterales bacterium
GATCGAAAGAACCTGATGGTTATAGCACGGGTTTGGGTAGGTGCGGATTATGTTTTTGCATTTCGTGGACGCATCTCGGACAAAGCCCGTGATGACGGGCTTTTCAGCGGGTCAATATAGCGACGGCGAAAATCTGAAACGTGGAAACTCGGATTTCAAGATGTTGCCCCGCCCCCATTTCGTGAAGATGCGGGGGAACGGGAAAAACATTACCTCCTCCTGCATTTCCCCCTTGCGCCCTTGCTGTCTAACTGTATTAGCACGCTGGCACAATGAAGATTGAAACTCCATATCTTGACCTCGAAGTCGCTATTGCCCGTCTGGACAGCGTGGAAACTATTCAACAGTTTTTGATAGACCTCTGCACGCCTGCCGAATTGCGGGCATTGAGAGAGCGGTGGCACGTCGCCCAGATCTTAGATGAAGGCGAGAAGTCATATCGCGACATTCAAGCCGAGACAGGTGTGTCAACAACAACTATAGGCCGCGTAGCCCGATTCCTGCGCGACGAACCGCATGGTGGTTACCGGGCTGTTCTGGACAAGAAAGACTGATCATGAGTGACCGTTTGCGCATTGCGCTTCAGAAAAAGGGCCGCTTGGCCGAGGATAGTTTTGATCTGCTGAAAAAATGCGGTCTGCGCTTTTCTATTCGCGGCGGCGGATTGCTCGCCCGCGTTAAAAACATGCCAATCGACCTTCTCTTGGTGCGCGATGACGACATCCCGTCATTTGTTGCCAACAACGCTGCGGATATTGGAATCGTCGGGGAAAATGTTCTGGTCGAGGAGCAACTTACGGTTCAATCGAAGTTAGACGCTGATATCGCCATGAGGCTGGGATTTTCGCGCTGCAAACTTTGCCTCGCGGCAAGCGATACGGGAAAGGTGCAATCCTCTGCGGATTTGAACGGAACACGGATTGCCACGACCTATCCCGGTGTCACCGCACGATATTTGTCAGAAAACCACATCAAAGCGACCTTGGTTGAAATGAAAGGGGCTGTCGAGTTGGCGCCCTCTATTGGTATTGCGGAAAGTATTTGCGACCTGGTCTCTTCCGGCGCGACATTGGAGGCGAATGGATTAACCGCCTTTGAGACAATCCTGGAAAGCGAAGCCGTATTGATTAGGTCAGAGCGAAGCCTGAGTGCTGAAAAAGCCGATATTCTCGACAAGCTGATGAACCGCATCGACGGCGTTTTGAAATCGAAAGATTCGAAATATATTATGCTCAATGCGCCAAAAAGCGCGGTTGCCAAGATTACCAATCTGCTGCCGGGATCAGATGCCCCCACCATCATGCCTCTGGCCGGACAAGATGACCTTGTCGCGATACAAGCCGTCTGTACTGAAACCGTATTTTGGGAAACGCTTGAGGGATTGAAGGCGCTTGGCGCGCGGGCAATTTTGGTACTGCCCATAGAGAAGATGATGAGTTAGCCATGCAGCGCTTTGTTTGGACAAATCTAGACGCGCCCCGGCGCATTGCCGCCCTCGCCCGCCCAACGGCTATATCGGACGCCGGTCTTGTTGAAGATGTCCGCTCCATTTTGGAGGATGTGCGGGAAAATGGCGACGAGGCCCTGTCGCGCCTGACCCGAAAATTTGATGGTCGCGAACCGGACACGCTCGAGGTTCCCTTCTCGGCTCTGGAGGCGGCTTGGAAGGCCCTGCCCGCATCCGACCAATCCGTGATTGAACGTGCGCGTCGAAATATCAAACGATTTCACAAAGCTCAAATCCCAGCCCCCATTGAAGTTGAAACTGAGCCCGGTGTTGTTTGCCGTCGCGAGTCCCGGGCAATCGAAACAGCAGGTTTATATGTACCCGGCGGAACGGCGCCCCTTATCTCGACGCTTCTTATGCTTGCCGTTCCTGCGAAAGTCGCGGGGGTGCAAAACCGGATTATTGTCACACCCCCCGGCAGGGACGGCAGCGTCAACCCGGTTATTCTGGCCGCCGCTTACAGGTGCAAAGTGAGCCGTCTATTTGTTGTCGGCGGCGCACAGGCCATTGGCGCGCTGGCTTATGGGACAGAGACCATCCCGAAATGTGACAAAATCTTTGGCCCCGGCAATGCGTGGGTCGCGGCAGCGAAATCACTCGTCGCGCAGGAGGCAGGGGGACCCGCGATTGATATGCCTGCCGGTCCATCAGAAGCCATGGTCTTGGCCGATGAGGCCGCTGATCCGGCCTTCGTTGCCTCAGACCTGCTTAGCCAAGCCGAACATGATACGGTCGCGCAAGTTGTTTGTGTCGCGGCCACAGAAGAGGTTGCAAACCGCATCGAAGCCGAAGTTGAGGCGCAGCTTTCAACATTGCCAAGAGAATCGATTGCGCGCGAGTCCTTGACCCATGGCCGCATGATTGTCGCAGAGGACCGGCCGGATGTTATTGATATTGTGAACCGTTATGCGCCCGAGCATTTAATTGTGCAGCTCCGAGATCCTGATACTTATGTCGGCGCAATCCGCAATGCCGGTTCCATCTTTTTGGGGCCGTGGACTCCCGAGAGCGTGGGAGATTATGCGAGCGGGACCAATCACACCCTGCCCACCTATGGCGCAGCGCGGGCCTATTCCGGAGTAACTTTAGAAAGTTTCATCAAATATATATCTATACAAAAGCTGACAAAATCGGGATTAAAGCGGTTGGGCCCCGTCGTAGAACGTTTGGCCGAAATGGAAGGTTTGGAGGCGCATAAGCGCGCTGTCAGCCTGCGTCTGGAGGCGCTACAATGACCAATTGGCCCGAAAATATCGCTCGTAAATCGGTTGTTGATATGTCCGTCTACTCTGCCCGGGGCGGCGCGACAAATGCGCTGCATTTAGATGCGAATGAAAACCCATATGCCCCGCCGCCTGTCGTGGGTGCGGGCGGATATAATCGTTATCCCGCGCAACAGCCCGAAAAACTCGTCAATCGTTTGGCCGATTTATACGGCGTGAAGCCAGAACAGCTCATGGTCGGACGCGGCGCGGATGAAGGCATCGAATGTCTCTTGCGTGCGTTCTGCGAAGCGGGCGAAGACAGCATACTGACCTGCCCGCCCACATTTGGCTACTACAAAACCTGTGCAGACATTCAGGGCGCGGGCGTTGTCGAAGTGCCGCTGGTGAGAACTTACCAATGGGATATTCCGGCGATTATCAAGGCGGGCAGGCCTGCAAATGTCAAAATGGTCTTCCTCTGCTCGCCGAATAACCCGACGGGTAACAGTCTCAAACGCGACGCCATTTTGGATGTCTGCGGCTCCCTGCCGGAGACCTTGGTTGTGGTGGATGAGGCCTATATTGAGTTTTCGCGTCAAGAGAGTTTGGCCGATATGATAGGCCAGATTAAAAACCTCGTCGTGCTGCGCACGCTGTCTAAAGCTTATGCCCTTGCAGGCGTACGGGGCGGCGCTTTGATTGCAGACCCAGCCGTGATTGAAATACTGCTTAAGGTCCTCCCGCCCTACCCCATCGCGCGGCCCGTTGAGACAGCTATCCTGAACGCGCTCGCCCCATCGGCCATGGCAGTTCATGCGCAGCGCTTGGCTGAAACGCTTTCGGAACGAGAGCAATTAGCGGAAGGCCTCATCAAATCAAATTTTGTTGAAACCGTTTTCCCGTCGGATGCAAACTTCCTTTTGCTGGAGGTCAATGACGCCGACGCGCTGTTTAAACGCTTGCGTCAGTTTAATGTCAAAATCCGCGACTATCGATCTACAACGGGACGCGTGCGTATCTCCATTGGCTCACCCGATGAGAACGCAATCGCGCTGCAAGCGTTTGGCGTCATGGAGAAAGCTCACCGCACCGACCGAATTGGCGAAATGTTCCGCAAGACAAATGAGACCGATATCTCAGTCCGCGTGAATCTGGATGATGTCAGTCAAACAAAAATCGAAACCGGCATAGGGTTTTATGACCATATGTTAGAGCAGATAGCGAAACATGGCGGGATGGGCCTGACGCTCTCCTGCGAAGGTGATTTGCACATTGATGCTCACCACACAGTCGAAGACACGGCGCTGGCTTTCGGCTCTGCGCTCAAACAAGCGCTCGGCGATAAAGCCGGGATAGGCCGTTATGGCTATGTCATCCCGATGGACGAAACCCAGGCACAAGTCGCGATTGATTTATCCGGCCGTCCGGCGGCCGTTTTCCGCGGTGAATTTCCAACGGATCATGTTGGGGATTTCCCTGTCGAAATGTGCCCGCATTTCTTTGAGAGCCTCGCGCAAACTTTGGGGGCCGCCATCCATATCGATGTGAAAGGCGACAATTCACATCACATGATTGAAGCCTGTTTCAAAGGTGTGGGCCGCGCGCTGCGCCCGGCTCTCGGGGTTGTCGGCAATTCGAACGAAATCCCGTCGACCAAAGGCACGCTCTGACATGAGTTTAGTGATTGTCGATACGGGCTGCGCTAATTTGGCGTCAGTCAAATATGCCTTTGAACGTCTCGGTACGACGCCGCTCATCAGCGACGATGCCGGCGTTATCTCTGCGGCGGACCGCGTGGTCCTGCCCGGCGTCGGGTCTGCGCCCTTCGCGATGCGCAATATCGATGCGAAAAGGCTCAAGCCTGTTTTGCGCGGTCTGATCCAACCCGTCATCGGAATTTGCCTCGGCATGCAGCTTTTGTTCGAAACCTTGGAAGAAGGTGGTGATAAAGTTGAAGGGCTTGGTCTGGTTACGGGATCTGTGACCGAATTGGACACTGGCGACCTACCCTCGCCGCATATGGGCTGGAATACGCTGACACCGGTAAAGGAAGACCCGCTGTTGAAAGATGTGAGCGCAGGTGACTTCGCCTATTTCGTTCATTCTTTCGCCGCGCCTGTCTCAGATGCGACCCTTGCCAGCGCTGAATACGGGTCGCCCTTCTCCGCCATTGTCCGTCAAAGAAATGTTTGGGGCTGTCAATTTCACCCAGAACGCAGTTCTAAAACAGGCGCGCAAATTCTCAAAAACTTTCTGGATATTGAGCTATGATTTTTCCGGCTATGGATTTGATGGATGGGGGCTGTGTCCGCTTGCTGAAAGGCGATTTCGGGGCGCGCACAAATTATGACGCCGACCCTGTTGATGTTGCGAAGGGCTATGCCGCTGCTGGTGCGGACTGGATGCACATTGTTGACCTGGACGGAGCCAAGAATGGACAGTCTGAACAATCAGAACTTATCCTGAACGTCGCCAAGAGTGCGGATATTAAGGTCCAAACGGGCGGCGGCCTGCGCGACTTAGCCCAAATCAAACGGTTGCTCGACGGCGGCGTGGACCGCGTTGTCATCGGCTCCCTCGCCGTAACAAATCCGCAAATGGTCAAGCACTGGCTCCGCGAAGTCGGGCCGGATGCCATCTGCCTCGCGCTTGACGTGAACCAAGGCGATGACGGCGAATATCGCCCCGCGACAAAGGGATGGACAGAAGCGTCAACCAAAACATTGTGGAACGTAATTGGCGACTTCTTGGGATCGGGCCTCAAAACCATATTGGTCACAGACATTGGCCGCGACGGAATGCAGGCGGGCGGTAATCTGGAATTATATAAACGCATTCAATCCGAATTTCCGACACTCGATCTCATCACATCGGGCGGCGTCGGGACACTGGGCCATGTCAAAGACCTGAAAGCCCTCGACCCTTACGGACTCATCATCGGGAAAGCGCTCTATGAAGGCGCGTTCACCCTACCCGAAGCTATCCAATGCTAACGCGCCGCATCATCCCCTGCCTTGATGTACGGGACGGACGCGTCGTCAAAGGCGTGCAATTCCGCAATCACGAAGATGTCGGCGACATCATCGATCTCGCGCTGCGCTACCGCGATGAGGGGGCCGATGAGTTGGTCTTTTACGACATCACGGCCAGCGTCGACGACCGCACGGTCAGCCCGAATTGGGTGGGCAAAGTCAGCCGCGCGCTCGACATCCCATTTTGTGTGGCAGGCGGGATTAAAACTGTCCAAGCGGCAGGCGCGCGCCTGGCGGCAGGGGCTGATAAAATCAGCATTAACTCCCCCGCCCTCATGCGGCCGGACCTTATCAATGAGATGAGCGAGGCTTATGGCGTGCAATGCATTGTCGTTGGGATTGATACATTTGCGGATAGTGAAACTTACCGCGTGAAGTCCCATACGGGCGATCCTGATAAG
>CALFWV010000069.1 GCA_937927825.1 uncultured Caulobacterales bacterium
CTATCCTCCTCCACCGCGAAAGCGGGGGAGGTGCCCGACAGGGCGGAGGGGGTGTCGCACGTCTGTGCGACCCAATAACTCTTTACTTTGAAACTCGTCTCAAGGCAGCGCATGCGCGCTGCACCCCTTCCGAGCCGCGACGCGACCCACCTCCCCCGCTTCGCGGTGGAGGAGTATTCTTTCTTGACTTCAATCACGCTGACGTCTCAGAGACCGCATAAGCCTCAGCACTACCCTTCGCAAAATCGCGGACGCGTTTGATGTACTCTTGGCGTTGTGTCGGGCTCACGACACCGCGCGCGTCTAGCAAATTGAACAAGTGAGACGCTTTTAACGCATGCTCATAGGCGGGCAGTGGGAGTGGATTTTCTAGCGCTAGAAGCGCTTTGCATTCCGCTTCGGCAAATTCAAATTTTGCACGTATTTTTTCAATGTCAGAGTGTTCGAAATTATAGGTCGATTGTTCGACTTCATTGCGGTGGAAGACCTCGCCGTAACTCACCCCGTGATCATTATAGGGTAGCTCATAAACATTATCGACGTCGAACACATACATGGCGAGCCGTTCCAAGCCGTAGGTCAATTCACCCGACACAAGCTCGAGGTCCAATCCGCCGACTTGTTGGAAATAGGTATATTGGCTGACTTCCATGCCGTCGCACCAGACTTCCCAGCCGAGGCCCCAAGCACCAACTGTTGGATTCTCCCAGTCATCTTCAACAAAGCGAATATCGTGGAGGTCGCGGTCAATGCCGATGGCGTCAAGCGAACCGAGATATAATTCCTGAAGGTTTTCAGGGTTCGGTTTCATGATGACTTGGAATTGGTAATAGTGCTGCAAGCGGTTTGGGTTTTCGCCGTAGCGGCCATCCGCCGGGCGGCGGGACGGCTGCACATAGGCGCAATTCCACGGCTTAGGCCCGAGTGAGCGCAGTACTGTTGCGGGATGCAAAGTCCCCGCCCCGACTTCGGTATCAAAGGGCTGTAAAATCACACAGCCCTGCGCGGCCCAATAGGCTTGCAGCGTCAGGATCAGACCCTGAAAGGATGTCGGTTTTTTGGCAGCATCGGTCATAAACCGCGTTCTAGGGAATCGCGAGAAAAGCGCAAGTTTGAAAGGCGGGTGAGCAAAGCGGATATTAGTGGCGAGGCTGAGGAAAGATTATATTTACGACTCAGCCTTAAATCCCATGCCATGCATATATTAATTCGCTGCGCATATGCCTGCATAATAGGCTCTATACTCGCCTACATCACGTCGCTTGCTCTCAATATCTATTTCCACTCATCGCCGGGATCGATCTTGCCCTTATCTGGCGAAAGCCTGCTAGGTGGCTTGAGCGCAGGCGCGATTGGAGCTTGGGGTGGATGGACCCTCTCCCGCCTAAACGAAGATTTTTACGGAAAACGATGGAGCTCACGGCTCTCTTTATTCTCTTGGCTCACATTCTGGATCTAAAAGGCCTAGTACAAAAACCTAAATCCCCATCAAATCCTTTTCCATCCCGGCCAGGCCAAGCTGTCGCCGGGCGGCGCTCTCGTCTTCATCCACGACCATCAGGCGACGGGGAATCATAATTCCGGGTTCCAGCACGTTCATATTTTGGTCGAGGACGAAGTAATCGATACCCGCCTCTTTCAGAACCGCCTCAGCAAAGTTGAGGGTGGCAGGATTATTGGTCGTTAAAATACATTTCATATGATCTACTTTGGGCCAATGCCGAGTTTTCGCAAGAGATTTGACGCGAATGTGTTTCCGGACGTGCGGCGGAACGGCGGCGGAGACGCGGATTCCAATTCATGACCTATCCCGGCGGCTGCCAACAGCTCCCTCGCCTCGTCCTCATCCTCATCGATAATCATGAGACGCTTTCGCACGAGGATGGTAGACCCGTCCAAAACTGACGCATTCATGTCAAACAGGAAGCTCTCAATCCCCGCATCTTTCAGAACGGCTTGCGCGAAGCTGAGGGTTACAGGGTTCATTGTTCGGATAAGACAAATCATAACTTACAGGTGGGGCCGCCCTGCATTACTGCAATGCCGCGATGCGCCGCAGTGAATCGCCTTGCCGCGCGGCTCTGCGCGCATTACGTATAGGGAGTAGTAAAAAGGTGGTCTCCCCGCACGTGAATGCACCCGCACAAATCCGGCATGATGCCGCCCTCTCTCCCGCCCAGGTCCTTTGGGACCTGACCGGCGAAGATATGGCGTCCGTAGACGCGCTGATTTTGGCGCGCATGCAGTCCTCTGTTGGCTTAATCCCTGACCTGGCGCAGCATTTGGTTGGCGCGGGCGGAAAACGCCTGCGCCCGCTTCTGACCGTGAGCGCGGCGCAGCTGTGCGACTATACGGGCGACGCCCATCATAAACTCGCCGCTGCCGTCGAATTCATCCATTCCGCGACCTTGCTGCATGACGATGTTGTCGATGAAAGCGCCCTGCGACGCGGGAAAAAGCCCGCCAATCTGATTTGGGGAAATAGCGCGTCCATACTGGTCGGGGATTTCCTCTTCGCGCGCGCCTTTAATCTGATGGTGGAGACGGGCTCTATGGAAGCGCTTGGAATTCTGTCCAACGCCTCCTCCGTCATTGCCGAAGGCGAAGTGCAGCAACTCGCCGCGCTGCGCAATCTGGCGATGACAGAAGACGATTATATGAAAGTCATCAAAGCGAAGACGGCGGCGCTTTTCGCAGCCGCGACAGAGGTTGCTCCCGTCATTGCGGAACGTCCAACGACAGAGCGGGCAGCGTTACGCGAATATGGTCTCAAACTTGGCCTCGCTTTTCAGCTGGTCGATGATGCGCTGGATTATGGCGGCATGGCCAGCGCTTTGGGTAAATCCGTTGGCGATGATTTCCGTGAAGGTAAAATGACCCTGCCTGTCATTCGCTTTTTAGAAAGCTGTTCGGATGAAGACCGCGCGTTCTGGCGCCGCGTCATTGTCGATCACGAACAAGAAGGCGTGGATTTAGAACGCGCTGTTTCCATGCTGCGCAATAGCGGCGCTTTGGAGTCTACAATGAATTTAGCCAAGCAATATTCGCAAGATGCAGCCGACGCTTTGGATGTATTCTCGGCGACATCGCTGCGCGATACGTTGAAAGACTTAGCCGGGTTTGTTGTCGCCCGAATTAGTTAAGCGGGACCGAGCCGAGTCTCTATCGTTCAGGCTCAGGTTTATCAGTAAATACGCTGCCACAGTGCCGCCCAGTATCATCAACGGAATATGGAGCCGGTCGAACCAGCCTCTCGGCGCGCCAATCACTACAATATTCGCGCATAACAAAGCCGCCACGGCGTAAAACCAACTGACCGTTAAATGGTTATATCCCTGCCGGATTAAGCGTTGATAGAGGTGCGTATTATGGGCTTGTAATAGATTTTCGCGGCGTCTTAATCGCCGGACGAGGGTCAAGAAGACATCCGTCAAAATCGGGAGAATCAAAACAGGTCCGACCAAATGCAAAGTCTTCTCCGGCGTCTCTTTTATGAGGAACAGAACCGAGACAGCGAATAAGAAACTCAAGCTAAGCGAACCAACATCCCCCGAAAAAATCCGCGCTTTTTGCCGAACATTATATGGCAGGAATCCCAAAATAATCATCAAAGACAGCCCCGACAATAAGAGCGTTGTCGCTGACCCGCCAATCAAGCCCGCCCCAAATAAACCGACATTTGCGACGCCCAGCGATAAGCCCATCATTCCATTTGCGCCGTCCATAAAATTGACGGCATTCAACACAACAAAAATCCAAAGCATTGCGCCAATAAAACCAAACGCCGGTAAAATCGGAACCGGCCCATCCAGGAAGGGTAATTTTGTCGGCGCGCCAATTAACCAGACAGCTGCGCCGCAGATTAAAATCATAAGTCCAAATTTCGTTTTCGCCCCCAAGGTCAGCAGGTCATCCACTAAACCTAACATCCCGATTGCAAATAAGAGGGACATGAGCGGCGGAAGGCTGCGCGGTAGGTTCAAATTTGGGAAGAGAACACTAACTCCACAAAGGGCGGCCCCCATACCTGCCAAGACGCCGACCCCGCCGGATGTCGGAATTGTCCCGCGATGTGCGGATCTCTCGTCAGAGGGGTCCCCCAAACCGGCGGCCACCATAAATCCGCTTACGGCAAGACTTGTAAGAAAAGCCAACGCGCCAATCTGAAGCCAGAACAATATATTTTGCGCCATCATGAAACGGCGTCTCCCAGACGGCACGCGCGAACCCACCAGTTTTTATAGGCGTCCGCAATGACTTTGGCGGCGGCGGCGGCCTGCGCATCGGATCGAAAAAGGCCGAAACAAGTCGCGCCCGAACCGGACATGCGCGCCAATTCGCATCCCGTTTGTTGGGCCAAGGCGCGAAGGACATCCAATATTTCCGGCGCTTGACGGACCGCAAAATCCTGCATTTCATTCTCGCCCGCCAAGGCACGGGACAGCAAATCGCCGGATAACTTATTGCCCATGGGCTCGGCCGTCCGAGGCGCGGCGTCCATGGCGCTAAACACTTTGCCCGTCGAAATCGCAACGCCCGGATTGACGAGCACAGCCGAAAGCTGGCCCAAACCCGGCAGTTCAATCACATCTTCTCCAATACCGCGCATCATGGCGGTTTTAGATAAAAGGCAGACCGGAATATCCGCGCCTATTTTATAAGCCAGATCATGGGGGGTCAGCATCGTTTCAAACTGCCTAAGCACCGCCGCGGCATTTGCGCTGCCGCCACCCAACCCGGCGGAGACAGGCAGGTTTTTCCTCAAGGCAATAGCGTGCGGCGCGGCATCCACCCATGTCATTGCGCGCAAGATAAGATTTCTTCCATCGGTGGGAAGCGTGTCTGCGCCGCTAATGCTTAATTCCGTTTTCGCGGCGCGCTCGAAGGCAAGCTCATCACCTATGTCAGCAAAAACAACGAGGCTGTCGACGGCGTGGTAGCCGTCTTCGCGTAACCCTCCGACATGGAGCGTTAGGTTCACTTTGGCCCGCGCCTGTTGCCGCATCTGCCCCTTGCTCATTGAACTACGGCAGAGCTTCCGTAGTCACGGGCACGGCTTCAAGACCGCCTTTCAGCTTAATCTCAATCGTCTCGCGTTCTTTATCCGTTGGATCAAATTCGAGAGCGCGTTTCCACTGAAAACTCGCTTCGCGTTTTCGGCCCAGCTTCCAATATACGTCACCAAGGTGATCTATTATTGTCGCGGAAGATGGAGATAAAGCCACGGCTTTTTCCAGATTTTCTTTGGCTTGTTCATATTCGCCAAGTTTGTAATGGGCCCAGCCCAAACTGTCGACAATGGCACCCGATTGCGGCTGCTGCTTGACTGCCTTGCGTATCATATCAAACGCTTCCGTTAGGTTTTCGCCGCGGTCGACCCATGTGTAGCCGAGATAATTCAGCGTATCGACATCATCCGGGACGAGCCTCAAGACGTGTTTAAAGTCCGCTTCTGCCTCCGGCCAACGGTTTAACCGTTCATAGATAATCGCCCGAAACCGCAGCGGCTCGATATTGGCCGTAATTTCCTCATCCGACATGGAATCCACCAAGTCTTGATAGAACGGCAGCGCTTCTTCGTAATTTTCGCGAAAGAACCGTGCACGGCCCAAACTCTCCCGGGTCAAAACGGTTTGTTCACGCTCATTTAAAGCCTCTAACGTTTCAATCGCTTTCTCATCATCTTCGCGATTGAAATAAATATTCGCGATGTTGAGCTGGCCTGAAACGTAATACGGGTCTCTCTCTCCGATTTCCTTATAAAATGCATAGGCCTCATCCCGCCCTGCGTCGTCACGATCTTCTAAAATCGACCCGAGCCAAAGAGATGTTTTCGTATGGTTTGGTTCAATCCAGCGCGCAAACCGCAAAAATATCTCAGCCCCGTCCAATGAACGCTGTCGTGCAAAAAATCCGAGCGCCGGCTCTGTCAAAGCCCGAGCCGCTTCCGCTTTTGAGCTATTTTCCGGCAGGCTTTGTCCTGCCTTTAAACGATCCAAATAATACCCGACAGGCCCAATTGAGAGGCCCTCATTATCAACCAAAATGTCTTCCAGCGCAGTTATCGCCTCATCCGAACGATCTGCAGCCGTTAAAATACGAACGCGGGTCAGCAGGGCTTCCACGCCGGAAACTCCGGCCTCATCGACGGCATCCAAGCGTTCCAATGCGGCCTCTGTTTCGCCTTCTAATGCATCGATTTTCGCCAGTTGTAATTCCTTGTAACTTTCAAAATACAGGCCGGCTTCAAGACTTGCAAAGGTTTCGCGCGCCGCTTGATAATCTTTCTTTTCAGCCTCAGTCCACCCCCGAACCAATTGCATCAGAATGGTCATGGTGACGTCGTTGGAACGACCCGAAAAATATTTCAAAGCGCGGTTGTCCCGGCCTCTTCGGAAAGCTTCGATACCCAGTACGGCACGCGCCATTGGTTCGGTCTTATCAGCCTTTAAGACTTGTTCAGCCAGTTTAATGGCTGCGGCCATATCCCCCGTCTCTAGTGCCGATACAATCGCTCTGCGGCCAATCCGAACATCATCCAGTTGGCTGAGATAAGCTTTCGTGAAATATTTTTGCTGTGCTGCGCGGTCCTGAATTTTCTGCGCATAGCTGCCCGCAAGATAGTCCCCATAGAGGGAAGACAAATCCTGGGTATCCGGGGCGGCATAGGCCTGATCTGTACTCTGGCAAGACAAAGCAATCGCAGCTGCGCAAGTCAGGGAAATTAATCGACGTTTCATGTCAGCTTTCTGCGATGGGGACCGCGAGGGTGCAAGCCGCCATATCAGCAGCCCACTTCACTTTATCGGTACGAATGTCAGCGTATTGAGACAAACACCTATCCTACATATTCGGATAATTCGGGCCGCCGCCGCCTTCGGGCACAGTCCAGACAATATTCCGGGACGGGTCTTTAATATCACAAGTTTTACAATGAATGCAGTTTTGCGCATTGATCTGGAATCGAGGATTTGTCCCGTCATCTTCAGTGATAAATTCGTAAACCCCCGCGGGGCAATAGCGTGCAGACGGTCCGGCAAATTCCGGTAGATTCACATTCACCGGAATCGATGTATCAATGAGCCGCAAATGGCTTGGCTGTTCTTCGCCGTGATTTGTAAATGTCATGGACACGTTGGTCAGGCGATCAAAGGTCAGTACCCCGTCAGGTTTGGGATATTCAATCGGCTTGCAATCCGCCGCTTTTTTGGTCGACCCTGCGTCATCTTTTTTATGCGACATCGTGCCAAAGGGGTTGAACTTCAGAATATTGGCGGACCACATGTCCACGCCGCCCATTATCATGCCTCCCAAGAACGGACCAAACCGCCCGTTTAAGGGCGCAACATTTCTAACCGGACGTAAATCTTCGCCGATGGGTCCGTCATGCAACATGTCATCATAGTCTTGAAGCCGATCACCGGAGCGGTTGGCAGCCAGGGCCTTTGTCGCCGCATCTGCCGCGTGAATACCGGACAACATGGCATTATGATTGCCTTTAATTCGCGGTAAATTCACGAGACCCGCCGAACAGCCCAGCAAAACACCGCCCGGGAAAGCGGTTTGCGGCACGGCTTGAATACCGCCTTTAGTCACGACGCGCGCGCCATATGCAACCCGTTTCCCGCCTTCGAGTAGTTCCGCGATATCAGGATGTGTCTTCCATTTTTGGAAATCCATATAAGGATAGCGGTGCGGGTTTTCGTAATTTAAATCGACGATCATGCCTAAGAAGACCTGATTGTTTTCGGCATGATAGACAAATGAACCGCCGCCTTGTTTGACGCCCAAAGGCCAGCCCGCGCTGTGAAGGACCGCGCCTTCATTATGTTTAGAGGGATCAATGTCCCATATTTCTTTCATGCCAAGGCCGAATTTAGATGGCTCTGCATCCTGATCCAATTTGTATTTTGCAATGGCGACTTTGGAGAGGGACCCGCGCGCGCCCTCGCCGAGCATCACATATTTGCCGTGAAGCTCCATCCCCGGCTCATAACCCGGACCTTTGCTGCCGTCCTTTTGATAGCCAAATTCACCCGCAACGACGCCTTTTACAGAGCCGTCCTCGCGGTAAACCAGCGCCGAACAGGCCATGCCCGGAAAAACTTCGACGCCCAGCAGTTCCGCCTGTTCGGCCAGCCAGCGGCAGGTATTTGCCATGGAAACGATGTAATTCCCATGATTATGCATCAAGGGGGGTAGAACAAATTGTGGAATGGGCAGCGCGCCCGCCGGCCCGTAAATATGAAATTTGTCCGATGTCACCTTGGTTTTAACCGGGCAACTGTTCATCGTCTCAAATTCCGGGAAGAGTTCTTTCAACCCGATTGGATCTAAAACGGCACCGGATAAGATATGTGCGCCAACTTCCGAGCCTTTTTCCAAGACCACAACGGAGGTTTCCGGGTTATTTTGCTTTAGTCGAATGGCTGCAGACAGGCCCGCAGGCCCCGCCCCAACGATGACGACATCATATTCCATACTCTCTCGTTCAACGCTGTCGTCAGCGGATGTAAAAGCGGCAGTTGTTTGGTCCAGATTATACATTATTGTTCTTCGGCCCTAGCAGTGTAACTTGAAGTGGATTATCCTCTAACGGGTCAAGCCGCAGCGGACAAGCTTCCGTATCGTCTCGGCGCTTACGTTTTTCAGAACCAAGTCAGAACCATATGAGTGAGTTAACACAAGAGAACGGGCCTGTTTTAGGCTGGGAGGAATGGGTGTCCCTGCCCGATCTGTCTTTGCCCGCTATTAAAGCAAAGGTTGATACCGGCGCACGCACATCCGCTTTACACGCGGTCGCGATTGAACCTTTCGGCACAGATAAAAATCCGCAAGTGCGCTTTATCATGCATCCAAATCCATCTGACCCCACGGTCGAAGTGGTCTGTTCAGCCAAAATCACAGACCGCCGCAACATCACCAGCTCCAACGGTGTATCTGAACTACGTTACGTTATTCGGGCTAAAATTGCCCTGGGCGGCCATAGTTGGCCCATAGATATTTCGCTGACCAACCGGGAAACCATGGGATATCGTATGCTTTTGGGGCGTTCCGCTATCCCCGAAAATTTCAACGTCCGTCCCGGCATCAGCTTTCAACAACCGATGCTCTCTTATGATGTGTACCGTAAAAAACAGGGCCGTAAATCAATCCCGAAACGGCCTCTACGCATCGGAATTTTGACCCAATCGCCAAATAACTACTCGAATAAACGTATGATTGCCGCTGCCGAAGCGCGCGGGCACGTCATTGACTGCATCTATACGTCCCGGTGTTACATGGCGATTAATGCGCATAAGCCCGAGGTCCATTATGACGGAAAACCTTTGCCGCGTTACGATGCGATTATTCCGCGTATCGGCACCAGCCTGACCTTTTACGGCATGGCAGTTGTTCGTCAATTTGAAGCGATGGGCGTATATTGCCTGAACAATGCCGCCCCCATTGGAGCCAGCCGCGATAAACTCCTGGCCCATCAAGTCCTGTCCCGTCACGGCCTTGGCATGCCGGCAACGGCTTTTGCAAAATCCTCACATGACACGAAGGGTATTTTGGATCTCGTCGGGGGCGCGCCCGTTGTCGTAAAACTCTTGGAATCCACCCAAGGCAAAGGCGTTGTTTTGGCCGACAACCGCAAAGGCGCAAGTGCCATCGTGGACGCCTTTCGCGGATTAAATGCCCATTTCCTCGTCCAAGAATTTGTCAAAGAAGCGAATGGATCAGACCTGCGATGTTTCGTCGTGGACGGCAAAGTTGTCGGTGCGATGATGCGTACGGCGGCGGACGGCGATTTCCGGTCAAATGTGCATCAAGGCGGCAGCGTCAAAAAGGTCCGCTTAACCGCGGAAGAGCGCCGCGCTTCTATCAAAGCTGCAAAAATCTTGAAGTTAAATGTCGCGGGCGTGGATATTTTACGGTCAAATGACGGCCCGAAAATCCTAGAAGTTAATTCATCCCCGGGCCTTGAAGGTATTGAAAAAGCGACGGGTAAAGACATCGCCGGCGAGATTATCAATTGCATCGAAAGTAATGTGCGCACCGTTTTCCGAACGGGTAAAAAATGACAAGACAGATGGAAACAAAGGACGTCTAATGGACGCCGCGCTGCGATCATTGCTGGATTGGTATGCGGAAATGGGCGTGGATGTTCCCAAAGTTCCCGAACCTCGGCCCATTCGGGCAAAGCGGACCGCATTCAAGCCGCCTGCGCAAGCGGTCAGTCCCGAAGCTGACCCATCAGTGCCGCAAATAGATCTCTCTAAAGTTAAAACGCTGGAAGCTTTGCGCGAGACCCTGAACGGATTTGATGCAGGTGCGCTGTCAGATGGGGCGCGTCAAGCCGTGTTCTCTCGCGGCAACCCTGACGCCGACCTTATGGTCATTGGCGAGGCTCCCGGGCGAGATGAAGACATTCAAGGCAAGCCTTTTGTCGGGCAAGCCGGACAATTGTTGGACCGCATGCTGGGCGCCATCGCGTTAGGGTCGGAAGATTTCTACGTCACCAATGTCGTCAACTGGCGACCGCCGCGAAATCGCGACCCAAAACCGGAAGATATTGAAATCTGCCGTCCATTTCTTGAAAAACACATAGACCTAGCCCGGCCTAAGGTCCTGTTGCTCGTTGGCGGCGTGTCTATGACGGCCCTCACCGGATTGACAGGGATCATGAAAAATCATGGCCAATGGCAAGAGGTTAGCATCGCCGGCAAGGCCTATCCGGCACTCCCGCTTTACCACCCGGCCTTTCTTCTTCGACGACCTGAATTGAAGAAAGATGCTTGGCGGGATTTATTGTCACTGCGCGAAACGCTTCTGAGCCTTTAAATCTCTGGCGCCGACCTCTATATCGGCGCGGAAATTGAATAGGTCTCGTCATGTTAAAACGTTCTCTCCTCATAGCCGCTTTCACCCTCTCCGCTTGTGGGGGTACCGACACGTCGGCCCCGGCGTCAGCGGATACACCCGCGGATGGGTTTCTGACGCAACTGCAAAAAGATTATCCCGTCACGCTTTCGAAAATTGCCGATGATGTCTGGGTCCATACGACTAATTACAATTTACCCGGACAACCGCCTATCCCCGTCAATGGCTTAGTCGTGGTTGACGGCGAAGATGTTATTCTCGTCGACGGGGCTTGGGGTGAACTAGCAACGCTGTCCTTGCTCGAAAAAATAAAAACAGAGACCGGGAAACCTGTGTCCAAAATGATTGTCACACACCATCACATGGACCGCACAGCGGGTGTTGACGTTGCCGAATGGCAGGGCATTCAAATATTTAGCCATCCGGACACAGCAGGTCTAGCCGCCAAAAGCGGCTTCCCCGTTCCAAACACATCGGTTGCGGCCCTGAAAGAAAAAGGCGCGCGTACAAAAGTCGGAGACTTGGAAGTTGCCTTCCCGGGACATGGCCACGCGCCAGATAATCTGGTCGTCTATGTGCCCTCCGCCGGCGTTCTATACGGCGGCTGCGCGGTGCGGGGCGCCGGAACAAAAACGCTCGGAAATACGGATGACGCAGATCTGACAAAATGGGCAGACAGTTTGAACTGGATGAAGGCGACATATCCTAAGGCGCAAATCGTTGTGCCGGGTCATGGCAAAGGCGCGAACCTGTCACTGATTGACGCGACGCTAGGACTGATTAGCGCTGAGACTGCCGCATCTGACGAAGCGCCTTAAGATCATCAATGTCGGTGAGCGTTCGCAGATCGGCATAATCTCCATCTGTGCGCGATTTGACATCTGCTAAAGTGTCGGCGTGCGACCACCGCACCCCCTCAAAAAAATTTCGGTGTAACGGGCCATTGGTCCCCATCAGCCAGAACCCGCCGTCATCGGCGGGGCCAAACACATGCTTATGAGATTGAAGCGCTCGAAAAGCGGCGGCAATATCGTTTGCATTTACCTCCGGACAGTCCGTTCCAATCGTTAGCGTTGGGCCCTTGCGGCCATACAAGGCCCGCAATCGCGGCGTCAAAGACCCGGAAACTTGCGGAATTTGTTTAAATCCATCCCAGTCCGGAACGCGGCCCAACAGGCGGGGCGGCGTCACAGCCAAAACCGTGTCCCAACGCGGATCGCGAACTTGGCGAAGCACCTGCCCCATCAAACCCCGGTAAATTCGCTTCGCATGGACCGGGCCAATGTCGGCCGCGAGCCGTGTTTTTGCACGGCCCATAATTGGCGCTTTGGCGACAACATATAAAACAGGCCGCATTAGATGTATCTCCGCTTCAATTCCGCCACGGGTTCTCCCCGGCGATACGCCTTGAGCAATTTGTAATTTCGCCAACCGCGAGTCCAAACACCGTCTTTCAAATGATCCGAAATATCTGTCTTCAGCGCGATCGGAAGTTTTTGTAAAGCGCGCCGCCCGAACGTCTCTTTGATACGGTCAATGATATCGACATCTTCAAACAAAGGCTTGCCGGCGTCATATCCGCCTATCGCATCATACATATCCCGCGAAATAAGAAGCCCTTGATCTCCATATGGCAATCGCCAGGCCCATCCTCGAAGCCAGACAATAAAGCGAAGCCATGTGACAGCGCCCCCTGTCCCATCTGGGTGATACCGAAAATACCAAGCTGTCCCGGGCGTCTGTAATGCCGTCTCAACGACGTTTTGCCATCCCGGTAAGAGTTCGCAATCTGCATGTAAAAAAAGATAAGCGGTCACGGCGTCCGCGGCCCCGGCCAAATCGGCCCCGCGCGCCAATTGCGCCCCACGTCCGGGACGGCCCCGCGCCAGGACGGCACCCGCCGACACGCCTTGTACCAATGTTCCATCCGTTGACCCACCGTCACTTAATACAAGACGCACGGTTTTCAGCTCCGGCAACAGAGACGGCAGGCAACTTTGCGCGTTCAGTGTGGGTATAATGACAGCCAACATAGACCTGCGCTGTGCCGCGCAATGTGAGTCAATTCCACAAAAAAAGCCCCGCCGTTGGACGACAGGGCTTCAAAACTTTGTGTAGCTGAGGCTTAGTTTGTCACGCCAAGCTCTAATTCAGCTTCGGTCATAGCTGCCAATTCGGCCTCTAGTTCTTCACGCGTTTTCTTACGCGGTTTTGCTTCGAGGAAAATGCGGCAGTAAGTACCGGTAGTCTCATTCGCAAATGAACCGTTACCTGAACAGGACATCACACCGAGGCTCTGTCCGTCATAGGCTTGTGTTGAAAACTCAGCACCGCGGATTGGGGCCATACAAACGTTAGCACCTTCCACTTTACCGAGGAAACCCCCTTCATACTGACAAGAGGCCGCGCTTGTGACGACACCTTCAGAAGATGGGGTCGAGGCCGCCGCCGCTGCAGCTTCTGCATCCGCTGTTTGCGCGAATGCTGATGTTGATGATGCGATTACCAACGCAAGTGTTGCGCCGGCCACTTTAAGTTTGGACATGGAATGCTCCTTCATAAATCGTTAAAGGTCTTTAGCAGACCTCTATCCACCTGATAAACCCTACATATGCGTTTTTCTGCACATGCTGTGCCACCTCTAGCCTCTAACCCAAATACGACCCATTTATGCCCGATTTCACATTTGAAACCAAAGCCGGCGCGCATCAGGGCCGAAATATCTGCGGGGTGGATGAGGCAGGCCGCGGACCCCTCGCGGGACCCGTTGTTGCGGCTGCCGTCATCTTGGCCCCGGAAAACGTTCCGGAAGGTCTGAATGACAGTAAGCTCCTCTCCCACTCGGCCCGTGAACGACTCCTGAATATCCTCGTGCAAAACGCGAAAATTGGCGTTGGTATATCCGAACCAGGAGAAATTGACCGTATTAATATATTGTGGGCCTCTATGATTGCCATGCGTCGAGCAGTAGAAAACTTAAACATTTCAGTAGATTACGCCCTGATTGACGGGAATCGCATACCGCCTGACCTCGGCTGCGATGCTCACGCAATCGTGAAGGGTGATACGAAAAGCCTGTCGATTGCTGCCGCCTCAATCGTCGCCAAAGTTACCCGAGACCGATTAATGGCAGAGGCCGATTCGCGATTCCCCGGATATGGATGGGCAGGGCATAAAGGCTACCCCACAAAAGCCCATCGCGCGGCTGTCGAGGGGCTCGGCCGAAGCCCCGCACATCGCTGGACATTTGGGAAAAAAAGCTAGCGCCCCTCTCCCTGGCCGCGCTCTAAGGATAAATATTCTTCTGTCCGCATTTCCATTAATCGGCTGACCGTGCGCTCAAACTCAAATGCGCCGTCACCTTTTTCATAGAGATCAGCAGGTTCAACAGCGGCGCTCATGACTAATTTTGTGCGCGTTTCATATAACGCGTCAATTAAAGTTACGAAACGTTTGGCCGCATTTCGCATATGCGCGCCCATTTGAGGAACATTTTCGATAATGACGGTATGAAATGATTGGGCGATTTCCAAATACTCTGCGGGGCTGCGATTAGATTCGCATAGATTAGCGAAATCACTGAGCAAAACTCCGCGCGCCGTTTTCGGAAACGTCAAGCTGCGGCCCTGAACGCGCAGTTCAGACACCACAGGTGTTCCGCCCCGCGTCAAACGATCCCAAGCGGCCGAGATTGCGGCCTTTGACTCCTCCCCCAACGGCACATGATAGACCGGAGCCGCCGTTAACGCCCGCAACCGGTGGTCCGTATCGCCCTCAAATGCGTGAATGATGAAATGTTCCGGCATCATTTTTATAAACGGCAGGAATAGCCCGCGATTCAATCCGTTCTTATAGAGCGTGTCCGGGGACCGATTTGACGTCGCAATGACAACAACGCCCTCATTTTTCCAAAGCGCCTCAAACAATCGCGAGAGAATCATCGCATCCGTTATGTCAGTGACATGAAATTCGTCGAAGCAAAGCAACTTCGCTTCACTGGCGATTGCGCGGGCAACCGGAGCGATAGGGTCGTCCCCCGCTCCTTTTACATGATGCGGGTTGGCGCGGCGGCCAGCTTTGTCCAATTTTCGCCAAGCATTTATGCGCGCGTGGATATCCAACATAAAGGCATGAAAATGTGTTCGGCGCTTAGGGGTGAATTCGGCGGCCTCAAAAAACCAATCCATGAGCATAGACTTTCCGCGTCCAACGCCCCCATACATATAAAGCCCGCGCGGTACGGTTTCGCGGTTACCGAAGAAGCGGCCCAGCAACCCCCCTGTCCCCGGCTCATATTCCGACAAAGCCAATAACCGAGAATCAAGTTCCGTCGCGGCCTCAACCTGTTGAGGGTCTCTGACCAATACGCCGTCGCTGATCCGTTGCTCCAGACGTGAAAGAACTGGCCCCATATTTAGAGTGACAGTAAAATGACGCTCAAGCCCAGAAGACCGAAACTCAGTGTCACAAGTCCATAGAATAAAGGCTTATTACGAATGGGGGCAGGTTCCATATTCGCGCTTTGGCCGAGTGCCACCTTCTCGTCAACGCGTGAAAAGTGAATCCCCTGCAAGATTTATGCTGAATAAATACAGTGTTCATGAACTGTTAATCTAGTATTACGCTAAGGTAATGGTTAATGGGCGTTAACGCGGAATGACCGCTGCCTTATTTTCTGTCTGGAGGGACAAACATCATGGATCAACTTTTAGCCTATTTCCAAGGCGTCGATTGGACAAATTTAGGAATTGCAGCCGCAATTCTGGTTATCGGCATTTTTCTATCATATATCTTGCGCGGACTGGTATCCGGCGCAATCAATCGCACGGGTCTTGGCAAGCGCGCCAAAACAACCGGCGGCAATATTGGCAAAGCCATTGGAAAAGCTGTTTTCTGGCTCGCCATTCTTTACACTTTATTCTTGGCGCTCTCTCGCGTCGGCATGGGCAGCTATTTCGGCCCGGTCGAAAACCTCTTCGATAACATCAGCGCGGTCGTGCCTAGTCTTATCGGTGCAGGCTTCATCGGTTTTATCGGTCTGATTATTGCAAAAGTTGCCAGCACGGCGGTTTCGTCTGTCGCTGAAGCTGCGCAAGTTGATACTTTGGCATCCCGTTCAGGTTTGACATCTGCAACAGGGTCGTCCGGATCAATTTCTAGCCTCTTGGGCAAAGTTGTATTCGTGCTGATCATTGTACCGGTTGCGATTGCTGTTCTTGAAAAATTGAACATGGCGTCAGTTTCTGAGCCGCTTTCCGGGATGTTGAACGGCTTCTTAAGCTATCTTCCTGCTCTTGTTGCAGCAGCTGTTGTGCTTGCCGCTACAATCTTCATCGGTCGTTTCGTGTCCAACTTCATTGAAAACCTGTTGGCTGGCCTTGGCTTCGACAACTCTATCAATGCTGTTATGTCACTTGATGACGGCGAAGGCTTGAAAACATCTCCGTCCAAAGCCGCGGGTTATGTCTCATTCTTGATCATTCTCGTTATCGGTGTCTCCGCTGCGGTTGATATTCTTGGCAATGACAGCCTCACAAGCGCATTTGGTACAGTCCAAACATTTGGCGGTAGCTTGCTTCGTGCAGCCGTCCTTATCGGTATTGGTGTCTTCTTGGCTAACTTCATGGGCCGCTTCTTGAGCACAATCATGAACGCTAAGCTGGCGTCTTTTGTGAAATATTTCGCAATGGTTCTGTTCGTCTTCTTGGGTCTCTCAAGCCTTGACCCAGAAGGTCAAATCGTTCCTGTCGCATTCTCTGCCTTCGTTATCTCCGCAGCTGTCGCTGCAGCGATCGCCTTCGGCCTCGGTGGACGTGATTGGGCAAAAGCTGTCCTGAACAAGACGGCTCCGCCAGCAAACATGGGCGGCGTGGCAAAGAAAGTCGCACCAAAGCGCCCGGCGCCTAAGAAGTAGATTCTTCTACATATAAATTTAGAAAAGCCGCTTCCGTTGAAGCGGCTTTTTTTATGCGCATATATCAAGACCGTGGACTCTGCTCTCACACCATTTAAATAACGTTCAATGCATATTGTTGAAGAACTGATAGCTGAACGTGCGCCGCGGCTGATGTCACATCCGCGAGTGTTCAAGGCCGTGCGGCCGATGCTCTACCGTATGCTGGCCTATGATGCCGCCGTCTTTCTCGCGGACACAATTCGGCCTTTGACGGGGCATGAAGCCTTTTCCCGGGTATCAGATCATATCAATCCACAAACCGAAGTTACGGGGCTGTCCCACCTTCCCGAAACGGGTCGATGCGTTATCATCGCAAATCACCCCACAGGATTGGCGGATGGCTTGGCCGTCTTCAAAGCCATAGGCGAGCGCCGACCGGAGCACCTTTACCTTGCAAATGCCGATGCATTGCGCGTGATTCCGAAAGGCGAAGACATCATCATTCCCGTGGAATGGGTGCATTCCAAGCGCAATCATGCAAAGACGAGAGACACATTATTGGCTGTCAAAGCGGCGCTCGAGGCAGAGCGTTGCGTTGTGATATTCCCGTCCGGGGCGCTGGCCAAACTAAGCTGGCGGGGATTGATTGATAAACCCTGGCAGAGCAGCGCCGCGATGTTGGCACGTAAATATAAAGCCCCTGTTATCCCCCTGCGCATAAAAGGGCGAAATTCCGCTCTGTATTATCTCTTCTCAAAATTGATCGCAGAACTGCGCGATATCACTCTGTTCCACGAGTTGCTGAATAAGAAAGGAAAGCTGTTCAAGCTCACCTTTGGCACGCCACTAGCGCCGGACACCCTTTCGAAAAATGCGGATGATGCAACGGCAAAAATCCGGAAAATCGTCGGACAACTTTAAGGCTGCATTGCCTGTCGAAGTTCGGGGCGGTCTGCGGCGCTTCTCCGATATTTGGGCTCTACCCGTTTGCCACCTGCTTGCTCAAATGCATAGCCATAGGACAGAACGGCCGCGTCTTGACCTTTTCCAGCCATGATAGAAAATCCAACAGGTACCCCGTGAACGTCCCCCATCGGCACGGTGATATGCGGATAGCCGGCCACAGCGGCGAGATAACCTGCCCCCGCCCATGACGGCCAAACATCTCCGTTCACCGGATCAATGCGGGACGCCACGGGACCGGAGGGGCTGACCAGCATGTCTACAGTATTCTCTCGCATCAACTTATCAATGCCGTCCGCCCCGGTACCGCGCACGGCGTCAGCTTTGGCCATGACGTAAGCTTCATCTGAAAGCGGCCCTTTGGCCTGCGCGCGCTCGAACAAATCTTGATCAAATATCGCCGTCTCACGCGGCTCATTCGCATTAAAGTCAATCAGTTGCTCCAGTGATCGCGCTTTTACAGCCGGAGCTGCGTCAGTAAGATATTCATTCATGCCGGCTTTAAATTCATAGAGGAGAACATCGAGCGACTTTTGTCCGTAATTTTCGACATCCAATGAAAATTCGTCTATTTCCACCAGCGTCGCACCAGCCGATTCCATTGCATCTAGGCTCGCATCGAAACGCGCTTTGATGTCATCGTTGGACCCGTCGGCAAAACGCATCACCCCAACCCGTTTCCCCTTCAGGGCCGAAGCGTCGAGCGCAGAAGCATAATCCACGTCCTGATTATCCATCGCGTCTAACATCATCGCGGCACCGCGAACGGTTTTCGTCATCGGTCCGGCGGTGTCCTGTGTCGCGCTAATCGGGACGATATATTTCTGGCTGACCAACCCAACGGTGGGTTTGAACCCGACCACGCCGTTCACATTGGACGGGCAAATGATGGACCCATTGGTCTCCGTGCCAACTGCCCCCGCCGCCAGTGACGCCGCAATTGCTGCGCCGGAGCCGGAAGAACTGCCGCAGGGGCTGCGGTCGAGCATATGCGGATTTCGAACTTGGCCGCCCAAAGCCGACCACCCGGACACGCTCTCATTAGACCTGAAATTTGCCCATTGCGAGAGGTTGGTTTTGCCCAATATGACCGCACCCTGCGCGCGTAGCCCCGCAACCAATGGGCTGTCCCGTTCAGTGACATTGTTCTTCAATGCATAGCTACCGGCCGTTGTTGCTACGGGATCAAGCGTTTCGATATTATCTTTGAACAGGATAGGCACGCCGTCCAAAGGACCCAGCGTTTCGCCGTCTTTTCGACGCGCGTCAGAAGCTTCGGCTTGGGCCATGGCGTCTGGATTTAGCGCTAGCACGGATTGGAGTTGAGGCCCCGCACGGTCGATGGCTTCAATTCGGTCGAGATAGGCTTGCGTTAAATTGGCGGCAGAAACGTCACCCGCGGCGAGCGCGTCCGACTGTTCAGACAGCGTTTTCGCCGGCCAATCTTTCGCCGCAAATTCCGCCTCGACAATTTTTGTATAATCGGCAGCCGACGGGCCGAAGGGTTGAATGTCGCGGGCCTGTTCAGCAGCGCAAGCTGTGAAAATGAAAGCGGCACTAGCCAGAAGAAGAAAACGCATGAGATTACCCTGATTGTTCAGGTTTCAACGTTTCGGATTATGGATGGGGCGTCAAGGATTACGCAAGAATTATAGACCGTGTCGCCGAAAGAGCCTTGTACGATAGATAATTGAAACCGCTTCGCGGCGAGCGAGTGAGCAGAACAGCCCTATTTTCATCCCCCGGATAGAAGATTTGCGCAACGCGAAACCGGGTTTTTTATGCCCGCTCGACCATCATCTTCTTCACTTCCGCGATGGCTTTTGCTGGATTGAGGCCTTTTGGACAGACGTTTGCGCAGTTCATAATTGTGTGACAGCGGTACAGTTTAAACGGGTCTTCGAGGTTGTCGAGGCGCGCCGTTGTTGCATCGTCCCGGCTATCCACCAACCAACGATAGGCTTGCAGCAAAGCCGCAGGCCCAAGATAGCGATCCCCGTTCCACCAATAGGAGGGGCAAGATGTCGAACATGACGCGCAAAGAATACACTCATAATATCCGTCGAGCTTATCGCGGTCTTCAATTGTTTGCGTAATTTCTTCGGTTGGCAGCGGCGTGCTGGTGTGAAGCCAAGGTTCAATCGACGCATATTGCTTATAGAAATTCGACAGGTCCGGTACCAAATCACGAACAACGGGCAAATGCGGAAGCGGCGAAATCGTAATCGTGCCGCCCTTCACCTCATCAATACCCTTGGTACAGGCCAGCGTGTTCCGCCCGCCAATGTTCATCGCGCAGGACCCGCAAACCCCTTCGCGGCAAGAGCGTCGGAAAGCGAGTGTCGGATCAATCTCGTTTTTGATCTTGAACAAAGCGTCCAGCACCATCGGGCCGCATTCATCCAGATCAATCTGGTACGTATCCCAATAGGGGTTGCCACCATCCGTTGGGTCATAACGGTAGATTTTAAAGGTTTTCAGGCGCGTGCCACCGGTATTCGCATTCCAGGATTTGCCCTTACGGACCTTGGAATTTTTTGGAAGGGTAAGCTGAACCATTGGAAATTTTATCCGTGTGTGATTTTTATCTCTCCGATATAGACACAAATGCCGATGAACCCAAGGGGTTTCACACGCGACAAATGGTGCGAGTGGAAGATTGCGCCCGCACCATAATTTCATTCGCTACCGAACCGAATAGCGGGTCGGCGCTAGGCTGAAATCGACTCACAGGGTCGATTGCGGACGTTGCGCGCCATACCAATCCACACCACGGGTCAGATACATGGTCGCAGCGATGGCGGTGAAACTGGCCAATGCGCCGACCATGAGGGCAAAGTCTTCCATCCGCATCAAGACAAATAACAGCCCGTAAACAATAGCAAATACGCTGCCCGCTTTCCAAATATAGGCCCGCCCGCCAAAAACAGCCCCTGCATATCCCGCTGTCACAAAAATCGTGAGCAGCGCCGCAATTGTAAACGCCGGAACAAACCCAATGCGTTCGGCAAACGCCAAGAGCAGCAGGTAAAAAATCGCCTGTGCTAAGCCAATCAGAATATATTGCGCGGGATGAACGGGCGTGCCGACAATAATCTCGAACAAGAAGTAAGAGAGGAACACCAAACCAATGAACAAGACTGAGTATTTCAGCGCGCGGTTGACCGTTTGATAGGGATTATCCGTGCTCACAAATTTCACGCGGACCATGTTGGACGTCAGGCCCCGCAGCACATCTTCTGCCCGCCCCTGCCCACGAATCCCGCGTGAGAGATAAGGCATCGACCAGCTCGCTGTGAAGCCAGCTTCGCTAATTTCTCGGTCGGTCGGGGTGAATTCCCCTTGAAATCCCGGATCAGGCCAATTGGAGGTGAGGCTGACATCTGTAGATTTGGCGAAGGGCGGAATAGACAGGCTTTGCGCGCCGGACAGATGCAACTCCGCCGAAACAGACATATCTCCGGTGTCCGTAAAAAACGGTAAGGCTGAAACCGAAAGCCATTGCCCAAATCGTGGCAAAGCCTCATGTGCGCGTCCGGGGATAGCAGGCTTGGCTATGAAGCGGATTCCGTCCGAATTTTGACCGTATACCGCTGGAACGCCGGGGCGCGGCTGCGCTTCCTCTGCAGCGGGCTCGAACTGGGACGATTTTCCCCCCGTCCCGCGCAATACGATGTCCTGTTTCAAACCGCGCACATCAGAGAGCGAAATCAGGAACCGCGCCTCCGTCCGTTTTAGGGTCACACCCACCTTTTCCAGCTGGTTCAAAGGATCGTTGAAACGTGCGGTCAGCTCGCCTTTGGCCGAATAAACAGGCACTTTATATAAAGATTGGGTCTTAGCTTCGACGTAGACGTCTTCGAATTCGGCTGAACCGCTATCAGGAAAAAGAATATAATGGCCTGTTTGGACCGTCCCATTCGCGAGCGTCGTCTCATAAGGCACAGATAAAATTGGACCGATGATGGTCTGCCGTCCGCCATAGCGTTGACTGACTTGCCGCGTTACCTCATCCGCGGCCGTTGATCGCTCATAACTGATAGCACCGATAAACATAGCGGGTATCGCCATCAGCAATACAAGCCCACAAATCAGAATGAGCTTTAGCCCGGCCGAACGGCGTAAGCCCGGCAAGCCTGTGGAACGAATGGAATGGGAAGTCATGACAATCTTTCAGCAGTTGAAAGATGTCTGTGGCTATAGACTATGTCAAAATCGGGCGGTGTTCAGGGCGCTATTTGGGTTATTCTGCGGCGGCCAAAAGCTGGCTTTGGAAATCAGGCACCATGATTTCATAATTTGGTGCTTTTGTGGTCGGCGCGGTAAAATCGGTAAAGAGAAATTCCAAATCTTCGGCATTGCAATCCAACACGTCGGACACGTCAGAGAGAATCTTACGGCGGGTAATCATGTTCGCAGAATTCGCCGCGCGAAGACCGGACATAACAAAGTCAGCGACAACTGGCGCTTCGGAGACATGTCCGGGGCGCGACATATGTGTTGCCACAAGCTGGGCAAGCTTTCTTGTTAAATTCATTTTATCCTCTTGCGACCTCATAGTTTGGGGCGTTTGGGTCGCTTCCCTTTTTGCAATCATATTTTTGAGAAAATTCATAGTTAAAAATTAATTAAGACCCTGATTTACTCCGGTTGAGCCATTATTCATCTCTTACGCACCAAAAACGCGCCTTAGAATTTCCGAGGTTCGTTTTGCGGGGTTCGCTCGGATGGCCTTTTCCTCCTCACCGATGAAATGGAAGACACCGCGCAGGCCATAATCCACACCATGCGAAATCAGGTCATTTCGGGCGTCAACGCCTAGGTTCGGGCCGAATGGAACTGATTTCAACTGAGACGACACATCATCGACTATACGTAAAGCCCCCGTTTGATTCAGGGCATTTTCCATGATGGGTGAGAAGAGCTGACCAAGACGCGTTGTTGTCCGGGCCTGTAAATATTCAGTCGCAGCAGTATCTGCACCGCGCAGAATATCAAAAGCATCCGTAATTGTTAGACCCCGAATGGCATCCAAAAATATATCGCGGGCAACAGGGGCGGCTTTCTCGGCCCCTCGATTCAATTGAGTCTGGAGCTCCACGAGCAACCCATCGGCGCCGACCGGGGCCAGAAAGGATTGAACGTCCTGCAAGACTTTTGGGAGAGGGATTCGGATTGTATTATTTCCCAAAAACCCATTCAAAACCCCCACATTAGAAAGCGCGTTTCCAACGCCATTATCCAAGGCAGCTTTTAGACCGAGTGCGACTTCGCCCGCTGTCAAAGTTCCGCCCAGGCCGCCGAGCCCATCCAAGACAGAGGGATCAAAGGTCTCACAGGCTGATAGAGGCGCTGAAGCTAAGCCGAGTAATACAATGCGCCGGTCCATGTTCTTCTCCAAATTTAAATTCTACTGTTCGTCTGACCGATCTGCGAATTTTGGAGCCCGCTTTTCCAGAAAAGCCCGGACGCCCTCTTCGCAATCCGCACTAGCGAATGCCTCATTTAGATAGCGACTCTCAGCTATATGGGACATGAACGCCGCTTCTTCCAAAACGCCGTGTCCCATCATCGAGTCTCTCAACAGGCGCTTATTATTCGCCGTAGAGGTAGGAGAGCAGTTCTGAGCAATATCCCGCGCAAGCTCCAAAGCCCGAGGCAAAACCGCTTCGGGCGCATGAACTTCACTGACGTACCCCGTGCGGTACATCTCATCGGGTGAAATAATATCGGCTTTCAAAATCCATTCATTGGCTTTGGCCCAACCGACCAAACGCGGCAAAAACCAGCTCGCTGCGCCGTCAAAGACAATGCCGCGGCGCGCAAAAGGAAAGGCCCATTTTGTTTTTTCCGAACATATCCGAATATCCATCGCCATTGTCATGGTTGCGCCTATGCCGACTGCATGACCATTGATGGCCCCGATAATTGGCGTGTCTACTTTAAACATATCCAACACAAGCTCCCCGCCCGCATCGCGAACAACGCCTTCATGCATTGACGGGGCTTGGGATAAACCGGCCGAGCCGAAGCCATCGGAAATATCGGCGCCCGCGCAAAAGGCACGGCCCGCCCCGGTGACTACAATCACACGGACAGACGGGTCCCTATCCAATTCGCCATAGGCGCGCTGAAGGTCTCGGAACATCACCGTGTTGAAGCTGTTCATGGCTTCCGGTCGATTTAAGGTCAAGAGTGCGACAGAGGCATCGTCCGTGTCGCGCGAAATAAGCAGGGTAGAATATGAGGTCATGTGCCACGCTAATGGAAATAGCGGGGCGATGTAAAGACGTTCAAATTTGCAGAGCGACCTGTGCAATCGCTTGATGCAGCTCCGTTTGCGCGGCGGGTTTCACAAGGTAACTCGCGACGTCCAATTTTGTAAAAGCCCTACGAACCTGAATATCATTGACGGAAGATAAAACAATCATCTGCAGATTATTGAATTGAGGATGCCGCCGCAAACTGCCCGCGAGTTTTAACCCATCAATTTCGGGCATCTGATAATCCATCAGCAAGAGATTATAAGGTGTCCCCGCGTTGACAGCTTTGGACAAGGCGAGCACCGCAGCTTCTGCAGATGTGGCTCTATCCAACGATAATGACAACATACCAAGCTGGGCTTCCAGAATGTCTAAATTCAGGGAAATGTCATCAACAGCCAGAATTTTTAGGGTAGTCAAGCTTGATAAGTCAATCGGGCTGTGCGGCGATTTTTCTGACATCTCAGTAACAGGCAGTGAAACAGAGAAATCGAAGGACGACCCCTCCCCCTCAACGGAGAGAGCACTCAGGCCTCCCCCCATTACTTCCGCCAAATCCCGTGAAATCGCCAAACCGAGCCCTGTCCCGCCGTAGATCCGAGTCGTCGTGCCATCCGCTTGCTGAAATTTTTCAAAAATTCGCAATAATTTGTCCCGCGCGATACCAATACCTGTATCCTTGACGCGGATGTTCAAGTTGAAGTTTTGTCCGTCAAGCGAACCGCCCACATCCAAAAGCACGAAACCTTCGGAGGTGAATTTAATTGCATTCCCGATGAGATTGGTGAGAATTTGGTTTATCCGATCTGCATCTCCGACCAGCGCATGCGGAAGACACGGCGCATAATTCACGATGAGATCAAGCCCCTTATTTCGCGCCGTAACACCGGATAAAGCGGCAACATCATCAATCACGTCCCTGAGTCTAAACGGTTCATTCCAAACCGTCATTTCACCAGCGTCGAGCTTTGAAAAATCAAGAATATCGTCGATTAAGCGCAAAAGCACTTCACCTGACCGCTGCAACGTATCGACCATTCCCGACTGCCTTTCCGTCAGGCCCGTGCCTTTGAGAATTTGCGCCATACCGAGAACACCGTTCATGGGCGTTCTAATTTCATGGCTCATATTGGCCAGAAAACTCGTCTTGGCTGTTGCACCGGCGAGCGCCTTTTTCTCGGCCTCAACCAAGTCGGCTTCGCGCGCTTTGAGTTGGGTCACATCCGTCAGGACGCCGATAATATATTCCTCACCTTTTTCGGATTGGTAATAGCTCTTTTTGGACTCAACCCATAAAATTTCGCCGTCGCTATTCATCGTTTGTTCGAGATTCACATTTTCGGCTTTAAACGCGAAGACCTTATCATCCATGTCCCAGAAGACTTGGGCTTGATCGGGCGGATTGAAGTCAAAATCCGATTTCCCGAGCAAGACCTCGCGCGGATAACCGAGAAAATCACAAAAGGCTTTGTTTACCTCCATCCAACGATGCTCGCGGTCTTTGACGTAAACGGGATTGGGGAGCAGATCGATAATCTGTAAAAGAACATCAAGCTCTCCTGCCCCGACGCCGGATCCTGCTCCTGCTCCTGCCAGAACACGTTCATGTTCATGTTGGACTTTAATTAAGCTTTGCAAAACCGCCCCCTTTTTTCAACCAGAGGTATAGTACCGACCTAAATATGGAGTTAACTTCAGTCCGGCCACTCGGTTTAAATTAGGTCCGGCGCGCTTTTGCCCATGCTTCCAACTTCGCTTTGATTGCCGCTTCCCGTCCTTCGCCCTTTGGATTGTAGAAGGTTTGGCGTGCCATGCCCTCCGGAAAATAATTCTGTCCGGAAAACCCCGTCTCCGTATTCGGGTCATAGGCGTAACCGTCCCCGTAGCCGATATCCTTCATCAACCGGGTCGGCGCGTTGAGAATGTGCTTGGGCGGCGGGAGGCTGCCTGTCTCTTTGGCGGCGCGCATCGCCGCCTTATATCCCGCGTAAACGCCGATAGACTTGGGCGCAGTTGCCAGATGGACGACAGCATGTGCCAAGTTCAAATCGCCTTCGGGACTGCCCAAACGTTCATAAGCACGGGCGGCTTCGCTGGCGACCATCAGGGCGGTTGGGTCGGCCAACCCTATATCCTCGCTGGCAAATCGGACTAAACGCCGCGCGATGTAGCGCGGGTCTTCCCCGCCAAGTATCATCCGCGCGAACCAGTAGAGCGCGGCATCGGGATCGCTCCCGCGCATGGATTTATGCAAGGCAGAAATAATATTATAATGTTCATCCCGGGATTTGTCATAAGCGGGCGCGCGCTTTTGCAGGAGCGCCGCAACCCCGGCCGAGTCGAGTAGGCCCTCTCCCGCCAGAAACACCTCATCTGCCAGCGTCAGTAAATAGCGCCCATCGCCATCCGCAAATCCAATCAAGGTCTCGCGCCCGCTTTGGTCCAGCGGCACATCCCGCCCGACATAGGCGGCGGCGCGGTCGAGCAAGTCACTCAGCGCGGCCGCATCCAATCTATTGAGGACAAAGACCTGCGCGCGGGAAAGCAGGGCCCCATTGAGTTCGAAACTCGGATTTTCCGTTGTCGCCCCGACAAGGGTCACAATGCCCTCCTCGACATAGGGCAAAAACCCATCTTGTTGCGCGCGGTTAAACCGATGGATTTCATCCACGAAGAGCAGCGTCCCACGCCCGGACTCCCGCCGCAGGCGCGCGGCTTCAAACGCCTTGCGCAAATCCGCCACGCCTGAAAACACCGCAGAGAGCTGGACAAATTCCAAACCCGCCTTATCCGCGAGCAACCGCGCGATGGTGGTTTTGCCAACGCCCGGCGGCCCCCATAAAATCATAGAGGATAATCGGCCCTGCCCCAACATCCGCCCAATCGGACCCTCGGGCCCAATCAGATGTGATTGCCCGACCACCTCTTCCAAGACGGCAGGCCGCAAGGCTTCTGCCAAGGGCTTTGGCGCGTCGGCTTCCAAGCCCGCAGATTGAAAAAGGTTCGCCATGTTGTCCCTTACCAAGAGAAACCCCCCAGTCATAGGACCGCAAAACGCAAAGCATTTATCAACCTGATGATAACCTAAATGTCCTATCCTTGTTTCATGTTGGGAATATTTTCGGGATTAGAGCGTGTCTTACGCATCGAACGCTTTACGACGAAAAGCGAGTTGATGCGGGCGCGGACCGTCTATTTGATGGGGTTCGCCTTGATCGCGACACAGATAATCAATATGGCCGCCATGTATCACTCTTATGGCGCGTTCACCTTTGATCACAACCTGTCAGTCATTGTATGCTGGTTGGTCACCTTGAGCATTGTCACCTTGCGCTACAGCCGCCGATTTCAAGTTTACGCTGTCATCTATTCGGTCCTTATTATAGGCGCGACCTTATCCTCGGCGCTGAATCAAAATACGGGAATTAATTCGGCCCTCATTCCATTTTTAATTTTGGGCGTTGTTGTCAACGGTTTCATCTGTGGATGGCGGGCTACCCTGACCTTTGGCGTTGCGGGTGTGGCGTTGATTTGGGTGTTATGGACCGTCAGTACGTCCTATGACTACACGCCCTTATTTGACGTCAAAGAATTTGAGGCCAGGAATTTCCAACGCGCGGTTCAGGCTAGCCTCGCCATAATCCTCATCACCATGGTGACCGGAATTTTCTCCAAAAATATGCACGAAGCCTTTGGCGAATTGGAAGCCGGCATTCTTGCGGCGCAAACCTCTGACCGGGCCAAAACAAATTTCCTCTCCACGATGAGCCATGAACTGTGCACGCCCATGAATGGTATTATCGGGATGAATGACATTCTGGAGGAAACCGATTTAGACGATGATCAAAAAGAGTTAACCGGAATTATTCGCGAGTCCGGGCGCGATTTGCAAACCATCATCGGCAATGTTTTGCTCTTCTCGCAATTGGATGCTGATCGGGTCCGCCTCGACGATACACCGTTCAACATTCGATATGCCGTGACCGCTGCCACCTCGCGCTACGCCTCAGCCATGCAGCAAAAAGGCCTGACATTTGAAAAACGCATCGCGGAAACCGTCCCCTTTGAGCTTATCGGAGATAAGATCAGGACCGTGCAAATCATAGAAGCCCTGCTCGATAATGCCGTGAAATTCACCGAAGCCGGCGGGATTAGACTCGCCATACATGGCAGCGCCGACGCGCACGGTCAGGTCGCTCTGCTTATAACGGTCACGGACACGGGCATTGGGATTGCAGAGGCCGACCATGGGCGGATTTTTGAACGCTTCACGCAAGAAGACGGCTCTATCAAACGGCGCTTTGGCGGAACGGGCCTTGGCCTGACCGTGGCGCGTGGATTGGCGGAACTCATGGGCGGGACCGTCACGGTGAAAAGCGAGCCCGGCAAAGGCAGCACCTTCACCGCGCGCTTGGCCTACACCGTCGCCGCAGCCGAAGCCTACCCCCTGCCCGCCGCAGCGGAATAAGCGCGGGTTTTAAACGGTGTGACCCTTAAGGTCCAGTCACGCCCCGCATATATGCGTCTAACGCGGCAAGGTCCTCCGCAGAAAGAACATCGCTTTTGACGAGGTTATAGACGGGCAGCGGTCCGTCGAGGCCGAGCACATCGGACGCAAAACTCTGGATGAGGCCCGCCAATGTCGGGATTTTCTTCGCCCTGAAAATTAAATATGCCGCGGTAAATATTGCGGCCTTGTTATCGGTTTGCGTCAGCAGGCCTTTATCCACCCTCCGCTCGATCGTTTTCCGCGATGAGGACCGCGACCAGCCCAATGGGCCGGAGATAGCCGCATGAATTTCCCCAACACT
>CALFWV010000070.1 GCA_937927825.1 uncultured Caulobacterales bacterium
CCTGACGCAAAACTGATTATTGATGCCAATGAGGCTTTGGATGCGACCACACTCCCGGCTTTTTTGGACGCGCTTAGGGATCTGAATATCGCCTTGATTGAGCAGCCCCTACCCGCAGGCCATTCCAACGCGTTGCCGGAAACACCTCTTGTCATTTGCGCGGATGAAGGCCTGCATTCCATCGAGGATTTGCGTCCACTTTGGGACCT
This sequence comes from uncultured Caulobacterales bacterium, assembly GCA_937927825.1. Lineage (GTDB taxonomy): Bacteria > Pseudomonadota > Alphaproteobacteria > Caulobacterales > Maricaulaceae > Litorimonas. Next base: position 210 of record CALFWV010000070.1, read on the forward strand.
CGGCTATCGCGCGGTGAACGTAAAGTTGGATAAATGCGGCGGCCCCGTAGCCGCGCGGACCCTCATAGGCGAGGCAAAAGATATGGGCTTCATCATTATGGCTGGCTGTATGGTCGGCAGCTCACTGGCTATGGCGCCCATGATGACGTTGGAAAGTCTCTGCGATATAATCGATTTGGACGGCGCGCTCTTGCTGGCGGAGGACGTTGAGACCGGGTTGAAATATGACGGCGCAACAGTTCATCCGCCATCGAACCAGCTCTGGGGTTAGGAGGTTTCTTTGCGGCGCGCGGCCATATCAGCGGCGGCTTGCTCTCGAACGCGTTTGCCAAAATTATCTGTCACCGTTTTCAAACGGTCGATTTCCAAATCTAAATTTCGAATCTCAAGACTGTCAGAACCAACCACTTGTTCGAATGTGGCGGAAGCTTCCCGGGAGGATAATAGCGCCTGCTCCAACTCGCCCAACTCTTCCCGCAGCTTACGTTTACCTTCTGACATATCGAAATAGATTTCAGCCGCATTGGCCGTCTGGCGAACATGTTGCGTGGCATAAGCTATGTCTTCAATCACAATAGCGCGCGGTAAATTCTGCGCAGAATAGTCTACCTGCGATGTCAGCTCACGTTCTTCCAATCCGTTGAGAAGGATTGACGCAGCGGATTGCATTTTCTTGCGGGAGGTTTTCGCAACGAAACCTTTGGACCGGAAGGCGGAATAAAGCTTACTCGCGGCCCGAAGTACGATGTTACGCTCGGCCGGGGCTTCCGCTTTGGCGACCACGGGGCTTGTCATTTCCGTCATGTCGACAGTCGCGCAGCCTGTCGCTAGGATGGCCGCCGCCGTCAAACCAATTATCCGACAGTTTTTTTTCATAAATCCCAACTGAATTTCAGCCCTGCGCCTAAGTTTTATAACTGACTCGAGCCTCACACGCCCTAGCCTAGAATGGTTAAACTAAAGCTGATTTTCACCCTTTCAACACGTTACGAATTGGTCAGGTCACAGTGGTCATCCCGCCCGAACAATTATCCCGCCAGGTCATCATCCCGCGATAAGCGGTGCAATCCAACGATCCCAGGTGCCGAAGATAAGAACCAAACCCATGAATAACGGTGCAATGAAACGCACAAAGAAGAGGATGAATTTCCCAAGCCCTTCTCCCGGTCCGGAAAGCTCCTCTGCTAAAATCGCTTTATTCAGGCGCCATCCCGTAAAGAGAACAACGAGCAGGGCCGAAAGCGGAGCCAAGATTGGTCCGGCAAGACCGCCATCAAGGAAGTCCATAAAGTCTAAGCTATAGAGCGAAAACAAGCCTAAACTCATAATCGCGGCACCGGTAATCCAAGCCGCCTTCGCTTTGGCAATTTTCATCTTCTCTGCCAAATAAGCAACCGAAGGCTCGAGGAGTGAAACAGAAGATGTCACAGCTGCGAAAAAGGCCAAGAAGAAGAAGGCTGCGCCGATGAACATTCCGCCCGGAGCATTAGACATCGCCGTCGGAAGCGTCGTGAAGAAGATGCCGGCACCTGCCTCAAAGTCGAGATCATTTGCGAAAACAACCGGGAAGATCGCAAGTCCCGCGATAATCGCGACACAGGTATCGACCAGTGAAACGGTCACCGCTGATTTCGGTATGGAGACATCACGCGGCAAATAGGAACCATAGGTAATCATAATCGCATTACCAATACCGATGGAGAAACAAGCCTGACCCAAAGCGCTCTGCGCGACGGCCGGTGTAATTTTGTCAAAGTCCGGGGTAAACATGAAGGCGAAGGCATCGGCCGTACCACCGCTGGCCATTGAGGAAATGATCGAATATGCGGCCAAGCCAATAAGCAGAAGAAAGAAAATTGGCATCAATAGTTTTGCAGCCAGTTCAATCCCTCTGTTAACGCCGCGCGCAACCAACCAAGCCGTCACCAGCCCAAAGAATAAGAACCAAGGCAAAACTTGGGTCGTAGGGTTATCGGTCATGATGGAAAACTGCTGAGCAATCTCACCCGCCGGCATCCCGGCGAATGTACCAAACAAGAATTTCGGGATATAGGCCAATACCCACGCGGCGACGACGCAGTAAAAGCTGACGATTAGGAAAGAGGCAATCATCCCAAACCAAGCGCCGCTGCTCCAAAGTTTGGACACGCCGGAACGTTGCGCCAAATCGTTGTTTGACCCGACGGCCGACGAGGCATTACCCGCACGGCCAATGATATATTCACTCATCAAAACGGGAATACCGACAAAAACGATACAAGCGATATAGATCGTCAAGAAGGCTGCGCCGCCATTCGTACCGAGCTCGGCCGAGAACCGCCAGAGATTACCGAGGCCGACAGAGCTGCCGACGGCGGCCATAATAAAGGCAAAGCGGGATGACCATTGTGCGGTTCCGCGTTCTATTGGAATGGTTGCCATTATAAAATCCCCTAACAAACAGGCGAGGTTCTTTATCCCCTGCTCCGTTGGCATAACGCCTCTGCTATTGGGGTCAAGCCAGACCTTATTTTGAGTCACACAATAACCTTATCTTAGGTTGTTTTGTTGACAAGCTCCTATGATTACGCACCCTTCCTTTTCGTCGATGAAAATCCTCTTAGCCGATGATAACGATTCGAATTGCCTGATTGGCCAGACAATATTGGAGAGGGCTGGTCATAGCGTCACGATTGCGCGAAATGGCTTTCATGCGATTGGCCTGACAAAGCTGGCTGTCTTTGATCTCATCATTTTAGATGTTTTGATGCCCGTCATGGATGGTTTACAAACTCTGCACCGCATCAGACAAGGCAAATCACAAAACGAAAATGCACTCATATTTGCCCTGACGGCCTTTTGCGACAGGGATGACCGACAACATTTTCAATCTTTGGGTTTTGATGCGGTGTTGACAAAACCGGTTCGCGGCAGTGATTTAGACCGTGCATTTGCCAGCCTGCAAGCGCCGGGGTGTCCATCCGGGCCGAATCTAAAAACGGACCCGCCACTCTCTCAAATCCCGCTGTTGAATGCTGACACAATACGTCTTCTTTGCGATTATGGGACGCGGGAAAGACTTGAGGACATCGAATCTCGTTTTTGGGAGTCTATTCAGACTAAATGCCAAACCATAAAATCCACTCTCCCTGCGGCCCTCCAAGGCGATGATTTCAGCTTGTCTGAATTTCGAAGGTCCGTCCATGCCGTGAAAAGCGCCTGTGATTCTATCGGGTTGACCCGTGTCGCACATATCTCCCGAAATCTACGCAACGCGCCGCCGTCTGATATTCCCGATCTCATGCACGGTTTTATCAATGCATTGCGTGACAGCCGTCCAATACTGACGCGGGCCTTATCCGGATCGCGGCAACTCGACCCCGCGGTACAAATGCGCGGAGAGGATCAACCCAAAGCCGCCCATCACCGCTAAAATCACAGTCCCGCCGTAAGAAATCAGAGGCAGGGGAACACCCACGACGGGCGCCAACCCCATGACCATGCCGAGATTGATAAAAATATAGAGGGTGAACGTTGTCGTGAGTCCCAATATCAATAATTTGGCAAACATCTCTTTGCATTGCAAAGACAACCACACGCAGACACCTATCACCGCCATATAGAGACCCATCGTCAACAATCCGCCAATCAATCCAAATTCTTCCCCAATAACGGTAAAGATGAAATCCGTTCGGTTTTCGGGGACATACTCCCCCTGCCTCTGGGTGCCTCGCATGAAGCCCTTGCCATTGACCCCGCCGCTGCCCAGCGCGATTTTTGATTGCGTAATATGATAGCTCGCACCCGCCGGATCGCGGGTCGGGTCAAGGAATGTCAGTACGCGCTCCTGCTGATAGGCTTTCAGCCCATATTTGAAAAACAGCGGAATTCCGACGGCGGCAAAGAGACTGGCAAATCCAATAACCCGCCAAGAAATACCCGCGAGATAAACCACAACAACACCCGTCGTCCCTAACAAAAGCGTTGTCCCTAAATCAGGCTGTCGAAGAATTAGGGCCATAGGCAGGGCCAGTAATATCAGGGCCCCAAGCAATCCAATAATATGGCTGACTCTATCGCTCGGAAGATCATGATAATAGCGCGCCAAAGCCAGAACAATGGCGGGCTTCATAACCTCCGAGGGCTGTAATCTTGCGACGCCTAAATCAAGCCAACGAACCGAGCCGTTCACCTCAACGCCAAAGACCTCCACGCCAATGAGCATCAGAAGCCCTATAATATAGGCCGGATAGGCCAACCGATACCAGATGCGAATGTCAATCAAGGCGATTGCCAGCATGACTAAGGCTCCGAACCCAACCCTCACAAAATGTTGCAAGGCCCCGTAGCGCCACACCCCGTCAGTGGCAGCAAAAATCATGGTCACGCCGACAAGGCCTAAGACACCCACGAGTGTCGGCAAAAGCCAGTTAATCTCAAAAAGCTTGGTTGTCAGCGACCCGCCGGATGCAGGCACCGCGCCGCGAAAGCTCCCTCCGCGCGCGACCATTACTTCAAGGCTCCGGTGTCGGCTGCGGATGCATCGCCCAGACCGTCGCGCCGCAGCGCCTCACCCAATACGGCGCGACTAATATCTGCGGCCCGTTTCGCGCCCGAGCCCCCATGCTCAACGATCGTACCAACGGCAAATCGTGGACGATCATAAGGGGCAAACCCGACGAAAATAGAATGATCCCGTAATTTCCACGGCAGTTTTGAATTGCTTCTAATTCCTGATGCACGCTCGGCCATGCTGATACCGCGAACCTGTCCGGTTCCTGTTTTGCCCGCCAGTTCCATACCCTTCACGGATGGGTCTGTTCCAAAGGGATTTGGACGATAGGCTGTGCCACCGGGTTCTGAGGTGACCGACCACATGGCATCCCGGACAAAAGCCAAATGCGCGGGGTCAAAATCCAGAGGTTCGAAATTGGGGAGCGTTTGTCCAATCACCAATTGCGGCATGACTGCCTCAATTGTATTTGCAATTCGCGCCGTCATGACGGCCAATTGCAACGGCGTTGCGAGGACAAACCCCTGCCCGATAGACGCATTGAGCGTATCCCCCGTGCGCCACCCCGTTCCTAATCTTTGGCGCTTCCACTCTTCTGTCGGAACAATACCGGCAATGCCGCCGCCAATAGAGATATCGTACAACCGCCCCAATCCCAGACGACGCGCAACATTCGCAATCGCATCAATCCCCAAGACCTGAGAAATCTCGTAAAAATACGTGTCGCAACTTTGTTTAAGCGCGTCTCGCATATCCACTTTTCCATGGCCTTGCCGCTTCCAACAATGAAATGTCCGATTTCCAAGCCTGAGCTTGCCCGAGCAAAAAACTGGCTTCGCAGGATTAATCAGGTTCGACTCCAATGCAGCCAACATGACCGCCATCTTAAAGGTTGACGCCGGAGGATAACCCCCGGCAATCACTTTATTATACTGTGGCCGCTTCGGGTCATTATTCATTCGGTCCATGTCACTCTGGGTCAACCCTGACACAAAGAGATTGGCATCAAAGGCCGGCATCGAGAGCAATGTCCGCAACTCCCCCGTAATCACATCAATGACGCATATGCCGCCGCTGTCGTCACCCTCATCCTCCGTCGCAAATTGCTTCGCCGCAAATTCTTGCAGTTCTGCGTCCAAGGTGAGCCAGACATCCTTACCCGGTGTTGCGCGTGTGGCAGGGTCCGGCCATTCCCGCACAATTCGTCCGCGTGCGTTGACCTCGACCTTGAGTTTGCCGGACGCGCCGCGCAGTGTTTTCTCCTGGGCGGCCTCCACGCCGGTTTTGCCGATACGAAAAGTAGGTTGTTTCAACAAGGGATCGCTATCTTCTTCGATATCCCGGCTGCCCGCCCGTCCAATATATCCTAACACATGAGAGAAGACGCCATTTTCGGGATAGGTTCGGCCTTGCCCGGCCTCTGAGACAATCCCCGGCAACGCATGTAACCGCATGTTCAGGGCGCTAAAGGTCTCCCAATCAATATTATCTTTGACCAAAATCGGAACAAATTTCGGGTTTTGCCGAATATCCTTTTCGATACGTTCTCTTTGCCGCGGCGAAATCGGGCTTATTCGAGAGACGCGGTCCAAGGTCTTCTCAATTTCTGTTGTGCGTTCCGGTATCATGACCAGACGAAAGTTTTGACTGTTGCGGGCCAAAGGGACTCCGAAACGGTCGCGAATTTCGCCGCGCTCGGGTAGAAGCATATTAAAATTGAACCGATTATTATCTGACAACGTGCGGTAATTCTCCGCCTGCAGAACCTGCAACTGATAAAGCCGCGCTGCCAAAACACCAAAGACCCCAATACCACCCGCGCCCAGAGCGAAGGTTCGCCGGGTTATCTGGTTTTTATCAGGTGTATTTTGTGAGGAAATCGGCGGCATAGGTCTATCGCCAATCATCGCTATCAGTGACGAGTTTCGCAACTACGCGCCGCAGTAAGAGAAAGACGGGCAACAGGCAGGTCGCAAAAATCATTTGCCGACCAAGCGCGGCCAAGTCGGGCCAAATCCGAAAGACGAAATAACCGGATAAAGACAGGACAACGAGCGCCAAACCGCATGTCGCGAGCCAAATCAAAAGCAGGCTAATGGGGGAAAACGGAGAGCCGCGCAGTTCCGGACGCAAAAAGCCCCAAACCAAAACGAACACTAACGCCCATTGTCCGTCAATGCCGCCTGACGCCCAGTCCATGAAAATTCCTGCAAAAAACACAAGTATCAGAGACACCAGCGTATGTGCGTATCTTGGCCAGATGGCGAGGATGACAAGCGGCAGAAAGCCAAATCCAATGCGAACATCAAACAGGTTTAACCCCGCAATAGAAAACCCCGCCGCGATGAACAGCGCCAGACCCGCGATAATCGCCGGCAGGATTTTACGCGTGGGAGCTTGAACATCCATATAGGTCAAGGAGCACTCTCCTCGTCCGTCTCGACTTCAGTCTCGACGGGCACGGCTATTTTCTCAAAGGGCGAGACCCAGACCCAATCCAACGGTGCAGACCGACTAAATAAGCGAACACGCAGCCCACCTCCCTCGGCCCGAACGACTTCGCCGACTTGTAAACCGCGGGGCAGAGACCCGTCATCTCCCGATGAAATCACACGGTCGCCGGCCATCCATTTTTCGCGTTGATTGATAAAAGCCAATTTCGGAAGCGGTGAATTATCCCCCGCCAAAATTGCGGTCGCACCGGAGCGCGCAGAGGCTACCGCAATCCGGCTGTTCAAGTCGGAGAGGCGTAATACTCGGGTCGTGTTTGGCCCCACATTAATAACGTGCCCCACTAATCCCTGCGTCGACAAAACAGGGTTTCCAACCGTAACGCCATCCTTCGATCCGACATTCAGCAAGAGGGAGCGCACAAAGGGGCCATCCGTCTCACCAATGGCTCTAGCCGCAATCTTGCGCAAGGGTATCTCAGTTTCCGAATCCACGCCTAAGATTGCTTCATATCGCGCGACCTTATGCGCGATGTTGTCATATTGCGACTGCCGCTCCCGCAACATCGCAATCTCGGCGATCAGCCTTTGATTGTCTTCGAAAGCTGAGCGTTTTTTTGCGATATTAGAGAAAACCCCTTCAAACCCACGAAGCGGAGCTGCCAGACTGGCGGCCAAAGGTGCAACTGTTTCTTGAGTGGCTGATTTGAACTTAGACGCATTTTGGTCTGTGCCGCGCTGTAAACTTATCAAAATGCTGGAAATCACAATCGCAGCCAAAAGGGCAAAGCGGGTTAGGCCACCATTAGGATGTTCCCTGCCACGCATGCTGCATCCCTTTTAATTGGGTCAAAGACCTGGAAGAAAACCCTAAACGCCAGCTTCGAGAACGACTTTCCATTTTTTCAAATTCTCAACTACAGTCCCCGACCCCCGCACAACGCATGACAACGGGTCATCTGCGATGGAAACAGGCAGGCCCGTGCGATTCCGCAATTCGACGTCCAAGTTCCGGAGCAATGCACCGCCGCCCGTGAGCATGATGCCTTTGTCGACAATATCAGCTGCCAGCTCCGGCGGGGTCGCTTCCAAAGCCAATTTCACCGCTTCGACGATTTGCTCGACAGGCTCTTCCAAACTTTCCGCAATCATGGCTTCATTAATTGCGATTTCCCGTGGGACACCATTCATGAGGTCGCGACCCTTAATTTGCACCGTCATGCCCTCGCCGTCTTCCGGTGTTGTCGCGGACCCAATCTCTTTTTTAACGCGCTCTGCGCTCATCTCGCCCAGAAGCAGGTTCGTTGTGCGCCGCACATATTGGATAATTGCATCATCCATTTTATCGCCGCCGACCCGTACGGATCGGGAATAAACCATCCCGTCGAGGGACAATACGGCAATCTCCGTCGTCCCGCCGCCAATATCGACCACCATTGATCCGGAAGGTTCATGGATAGGCAGTCCGGCACCCAGCGCAGCGGCCATGGGTTCATAGACGATGTAAACCTTAGAGGCGCCGGCCTGTTGGGCAGATTGATAAATCGCACGTTTCTCAACGGCTGTCGCACCTGCGGGCACGCAAATAACAACCTTTGTCCCAAACCAGCGAGGTTTGCTTTTATTCACTTTTTGAATGAAGTGCTTAATCATTGCTTCGGCAACTTCGAAATCGGCGATAACGCCATCTTTCATGGGGCGAATAGCTTCAATATTTCCCGGGGTACGGCCGAGCATCATTCGGGCATCTTCACCGACGGCGTGAACGACCTTTCGGCCATTGCGAACGGAGTAGGCCACAACGGAAGGCTCGTTCAAAACAATGTCGCGACCCTTGGCATATATCAGCGTATTTGCTGTGCCCAAATCAATTGCGAGGTCTGTAGAAAATGCGTCAAAGATAGACATGGTCAATCCGGTTCATTTGGCTACAGATTTAGCGCCCAAAAAAATACGCAGCCGATTAATTATAGTGAATCAGTTATTACCGACACGCCCTTGTCGTAGCTGATGATTAACCTTTACCTAATTTGCAAGCTACAGGCACCGTGAATCCGCGAAATTACTGCATTTTTTCGCATTAAAACGGCGAGCGCGCCTCTAATCGCTTGCGCGCGAACCAAGAGAGCAAAATTGCCAGGACCGCAAGCCCTGCGAAAACAAAGGCCATGACGTTGCCAGAAACCCCCGAAATCAAGCCTTGGCTGATGAGACACACGACTAAAATTTTCGGAATAATTCCAAGCGCTGTGCCGGCCACAAAATGTCTGAATTTCATGCGGGACACGCCCGCCGCCAAATTGACCAAAATCGCCGGCCCCGTCGGAACCAGGCGCACGACAAGGCTCGTCATAAACCCATTCCTGCGCACCGCTGCAGAGAGTTTCCGAATGAGCGTCGCATCGACGCGCCTCAGACGCTCTGCGCCGACGCTTTGACCAATCCAGAACCCCAGAACAGCTGCCGCGAGACTCCCTATCCAAGACAAGATGCCGCCTTCCCAAACTCCGAACGCCAAAACGGTGCCTGTAATCAACATCCATTGCGGCGCGCCAATAAAGGCTAGGCCGCAAAACAGAACAATCGTAATGGGTATAGCCCACCGCGAGTCAGACAAAGTTTGCATCAGGGCAAAAAACTCATCTTGATCAATGTCGAAGATTTGCTTCGCGGCGATGACCAAAATGACGGGCACTAAAAGACTGCCTATAAGCCAGAATAGAGTCCGCGCGCTCAAAACGCTAAACCTTTGACCGCCTCAAGAAAGTTGGCTTGCTCCGCGCGGGTTTGCAAATGCACCCCAACAGGCCGTTGATTTCGGAACCATGTCGTTTGACGCTTTGCAAAGCGTCGGCTCTCGCGTTTTGCATCCTCTACCGCTTCATCCAACGACCCTAAGTTATTGAAATAAGTCTGTAACTGCCTGAGACCAATAGCTTTCATGACAGGCAAACTCACATCATACCCCTTTGCGAAAATCGCTCGCGCTTCGTCCAGACCTCCGGCCCGTAACATCGTGTCATAGCGCGCATTTATACGCGCATAGAGGGTTTCACGCGGCGGTGTCAGGACACAAAATCTTGCAAAGCGTGACGGAACAAGTGGGTGCGTCTCTGCCTGCCAAGCGGATAGCGCCTGCCCTGTGCCCAAGGCGACGTCGACAATGCGCTGTAAGCGCTGGGGATCATTCCCTAACACACGGGCCGTGGCGACGGGGTCAAGCTGCTGGGCCTCTGCCCGCAAGCTCTCTATCCCATCCTTTTGCAATCGCGCCGATGTCTCCTCAGAGACATCCTTGGGCACTTGCGGAATATCCGCCATGCCTTGCAAAAGCGCCCGAAAATATAGCCCCGTACCGCCGACCAAAACAGGGGTTTTCCCGCGCGCCAGTATATCGAGGAGGAGCGGCTCAACCTCTCGCAGCCATGCTCCCGTCGAATAACGAACAGACCCCGCTATATGACCAAAAAGATGGTGCGGAATAGCTGCCATCTCCGACGGTAAGGGGCGCGCAGACAGAATTTGCAAATCGGCATAGACTTGCAGCGCGTCCGCATTGATGATTTCGCCGTCCACCGCCGTCGCCAGGCGAAGCGCATATGCGCTTTTGCCGCTTGCTGTCGGGCCTGCGATACAGATGACAGGTTTCATGGTGAACAAACCTCGGTTGAGGCTGACTAGCTCGTTGGGTTCAGGGCGTAAAAGATGTAATTTCCGCCGCGATTGATGAGCAAGGTAACCGGCTCGTCCAGCTCTCCCGCCGCTTCCATCGCCTCGGCAAATTCGGCAGGCGTCGACACGCGCTCGAAGCCGACCTCTTCAATGATATCCCCTTTGAGGATTTTACCGCTAGCGGCGGCGCGTTTACCGACTTTGACAACGCGGACCCCTTTGATGTCGTCATCAATTCGGTTTCGATCGCGGACATCTTCGCTCAACGCTTCGACTGAGATGCCTGCAACGGACCGTTCCGCGTTTCCGGCTGCGACTTCACGGCGGATTTTCTCTTCATCCGTGACCTGTTCTTTCAACCGTTCGATTGTCACCGTCAGCGTTTTCCGCTTCTTCTTTCGCAAGATTTCGATTTTTACAGGCTTATCGATTTCGGCTTCTGCAACGCGGCGGGACAAAAGGCGCGACGCTTCGAGTGGCTTCCCGCCGATAGAGAGGATGAGGTCCCCGCGCTGGAGCCCGCCTTTATCTGCTGGACTGTCTTTAACGACAGACCGAACCAATGCGCCTTGCGCCTTGTTCAGCCCATAGCTCCGCGCGATAGCATTGCTCACGGCCTGTGGCCGCACCCCGAGATAGCCGCGGCGCGTTTCGCCAAATTCAATCAATTGCGCCGCAATGGATTGCGCGAGTTCAGCCGGAACGGAGAAGCTGATGCCTACGCTGCCGCCCGTTGGCGATAGGATTGCGGTGTTCACCCCAATCACTTCACCGTCCATGTTAAATAGCGGCCCACCGGAGTTACCCCGGTTAATCGCGACGTCCGTCTGGATAAAATCATCATAAGCGCCGGAGGAAATATCGCGGTTCCGCGCCGAAATGATTCCGGCAGCAACGGAGCCTGAATAGCCAAAAGGGTTGCCAATGGCGATGACCCACTCGCCGACTTCGGCGGCGTCGCTATCGCCCCACGGCACGGCCGGAATATCTTCGGCCTCTATTTTCAGAACTGCAATATCCGTCGCCGGATCGCGGCCAATTAATGCGGCCTCATAAGTGTCACCGTTTGGAAAAGAGACTTCGATTAAATCCGCATCCTCGATGACGTGATTATTCGTTACGATATGGCCTTGGTCGTCGATAACAAATCCTGACCCCAACGCTTTGTTGACCCGGCCATCACGATCCGCTCTGCCGCCAAAGAAATCATTAAACCTTTCCAGCGGCGACCCTTCCTCAAATGGTTTCGCTTCGCTGGTATCAATCTCGATGGTCTGTGCCGTTGAAATATTGACCACTGCCGGCGAAAGCCGTTTTGCGAGGTCCGTGAACCCGTCGGGCGTACCGCGCGCCTCAGCGATTTGCGGCGTGACCGCAACAGCAGCTACGGCAAAAATAAGGGAAAAGGCGGCGGAACGAAGCAATGTCATAAAGTCATCCTAGCGATATGTACCGCGCTGCCAAGAGAAACACTGCAAGCGCTCGCTTACATTTGCGTCATTGTAAAATGAGCTTTGCCCCAATCACGAAGAGGCAGGTTCCGATAAAGACTGCAAAGGCACCGGCCATGTGCAGGTCCCTATCCGAGACCTGCGTCATCATTTGATCATAGGCCCTGCGCATGGCGGTGGGCGCAATCGCCCACATCAAGCCCTCAAGCAGGACAAACCCACCAATCGCCACCAATATAATCGCGCCCATTGGAGTGACCTAACGGCGACCAGAGTAGCCCTTTTGACTGTCGAGGTAGCCCAAGAAGTCAGAATCCGGCGACAGGACATAAGTGGTACTGCCCAGCAAACCACGCTCATAGGCCTGCATTGACCGATAGAAGGCAAAGAACTCAGGATCTTTATTATACGCTTCCGCATAAATAGCATTTCGCTTTTGGTCGCCCTCGCCTCGAATGATTTCGGAATCCCGCCGCGCATTCGCGAGCAGAATTTCGACTTCCTTATCGGCTTCCGCAACGATGGTTCGTTTAGAGCGCTCGCCCTCACCGCGTTTTTCAGCAGATTGCTCCTGGCGATCGGCGGCCATACGCTCAAAAACGCGGTCCGCGTTTTCCTGGGGAAGGTCAGCGCGCTTAATCCGAACATCTTCGATGACGAGGCCAAATTTACCTGCGGCTGCCCGGTCATTCGCACGAGTTTCAATGGCGTTCATAAGATCGACACGTTGGCCCGAGATGATTTCTTGGGATTCAACCGAACCCAAAACGTCCCGAATGAGGGAGTCGAGAACGTTGCTCAACTGAATTTCTGCGCGAGGACGTGTGGCGAAAGCCTCATAGAAAGATCGCACATCCGTAATTCGATAGCGAATAAAAGCATCAACTAAGAGACGTTCCTGATCAGAGGCGAGAACGGGTTGCGCTTTCAAATCGAGCACCAGGTTCTTACGATCATAATGCGTCACGTTTTCAATGAACGGCACTTTCAATTTCAAGCCAGCGTCTTCTTCGACGCCAAAGGCATTTTCAGTTCGCACAGGCTCACCAAAGCGCAGGACAAGGCTCTGCTTATCTTCGCGTGTTGTGTAAAAAACTTGGCTAAGAATAATAATCGCGACAAGGGCGAGGCCGCCAAAGAGGAATAGTTTGTTCTGGTTCATGACTAGTTCCCTTTCTTGTTAAGTTGATCGAGCGGCAAATATGGAACAACGCCGGACCCGGCTTCACCGTCCAAGACGATTTTTTCGGCGCCGCTGTAAACCTTTTCCATGGTTTCCAAATACATCCGTTGACGTGTCACTTCGGGGGCTAATTTATATTCACCATAGATAAGTTCAAAGCGCTGGGCCTCACCTTCGGCGTCGGCAATCACGCGGTCGCGATACCCTTCAGCTTGCTGAATAATTTTCGCCGCTTCACCTTCGGCTTCCAGAACCTTTGTGTTTCTGTAGGCGCGCGCTTCGTTGATGGCCCGTTCCGCTTCTTGAGAGGCGTTCACGACGTCCAAGAAGTCATCGACAACTTCCGTTGGCGGGTCTGTTTTCTGGAACTGGACATCGTTCACCAGCACGCCGGCTTCATATTCATCCAAAAGCTCTTGCAGACGGTCCCGGACTTCTCCGCCAAATTGTTGACGGCCCGTTGTGATAATCGGGTCGAGTTCATTCTTACCAATGATTTCGCGAACAACCGATTCAGCCGCAGATTTGACCAAATCTTCCGGTTGATCGACTTTGAATAAAAAGCTCTCCAAATCTTTGATAACCCAAAGAACCGTGAAGTTAATGTCGACAATATTTTCGTCACCCGTCAACATGAGAGATTCCGCATTGTTGCGAATACCAACAATCGTTTCCTGCTGGTTCGTCACGTCGCGGACGATTTTTCGCTCAATTGGGTTGGGGAGTTTAAAATGCAGACCCGGTCCGGCGGTGCGTTGATAATCGCCAAAACGCAGAATAGCGGCCTGCTGGTTACCCTGAACGGTGAAGACAGACGTGAACAGCAAGAAGGCCAAAGGAATCAGAATAAACATCCACGGCGGAATATTGAAATCCGGCATTTGCGGATTTCCGCCGCTGCCATTGCCACCACCGCCACCGCGGCCTGTGCGGGCTTTGAAACCCTCAATCACATTGTCACGGTTCGGGCGTTGGGGTTTATTCGGACGTTGACCGCCACCATTTCCCCAAGGCGAATTTCCTTCACCTTTACCGCCATTACTACCGGAGCCCGGCTTTGGGCCCCAAGGACTGTTATTATCAGGCATATCGTCTCCGAAATTAACGTGCCGCACATGTGGCGCGGACCGCCGTTGGTTTCAAGGTAGTTACGTGTAATCAAGCAGAAGAGACGCGGTCAAAGACTGCGACTTGAAAACTAAATTCATCTTTTGCGCTTTTTTCCAAGGTCTGCTCGTTTGTGAGAGTCCATTCGGCGGGTCGAATCTCAGGAAAAACAGCGTCGCCGTCAACTTCTGCATCAACCCGCGTCACATAGAGCCTATCGCAGAGCGGCAGCAAGGTTTCGTATAATTGCGCCCCGCCGATAAGCATTATTTCAGTCACGCCCGCTGCCCCGGCCAACTCATACCCTTTGCCAAGCATCTCTCGCATATCTGTAAAAACGTCAGCACCGTTTGCGGCATAATCAGCATTGCGGGTCAAAACCAAATTGGGCCGTCCCGGCAATGGGAATGGCAGGCTCTCCCACGTTTTGCGGCCCATCAAACAGGGTTTGCCCAATGTCACGCGTTTGAAATGTTTTAAATCGGACGGAAGCCGCCACGGCAAATCCCCTTCTCGGCCAATGACGCGATTTCGGTCCATGGCGACAATCGCGCATAATTTTGGATTCGTAGACATGGGCGCAGGCCTAGCCTAAGTGTTAGCGCGATGTCGACCTCTACACGAAAATCCCGATGGCGGTTTGGCCTGCCCCTCATGACATTTGTCTATGTGGCGCTCATTCCATTTATCAATTGGTCGTTCACGTGGGCGCCGATGTGGGACGTTCTGCCGGGATGGGCGTTTAATCCCGTCACCATTGTCACGGGATTGGTCCTCGTCGTGCGGGATTTCGCCCAGCGCGAGGTCGGGCATTACGTCCTAATTGCTATGGCGATTGCGTTGGTCCTGACCGCTTTTGCCGCCGGGCCTGAATTGGCGCTGGCCAGCGGCGGGGCCTTTGCAATTGCGGAGATGGTCGATTGGGCGCTGTTCACTTTCACGAAATACAAGCTGTCGACACGCGTGCTGCTCTCCTCGGCGATTGCGGCGCCGCTGGACACCACAATATTCCTCTATGGTGCCGAAATGATTAGGCCCGATCAATTGACCGGGCCGAATGTGACGATGAGCATTGTCGGCAAAATGCTCGGTGCCGTCGTAATTTGGTGGTTCGTACGGCAACGATTCGAGCGCCGCACGGAGACTTAACCGGTCGTAAAGGCGAGTTACTCGTCAAAGAGCTCCAACGTCCCTGCCGTCATCGCCTGAACGCCGAGTTTCAGCGACTCTTCCGGCTGCGGTGCGAAAAACGGCGAGTGATTTCCGGGCGGTAATTCACCCTCTCCGGCCACCGCCGCCGCATAGGCGTCGGGATCAGCGCCGCCTGTCCAGAAAATCAGCGTCTTTATATCTTTGTCATAGCGGTGGAATTGCGAGAAGTCCTCGCCCCCCATGCTCGGCGGTTGGGTGATGACATTGTCCTCGCCGATAGATTTTCCAACGGCACCCATCACGCGGTCCGTCATGTCAGGGTCATTATAAGTTGAAGGCGTGTAGTCCCCTTGGATATTGACGTCCGGCATGAGTTCCTCCGGCAATCCGGCAGAAAGGGCCTGCGCAATCGCAATCCGTTCAATACCGTCCAGCAGCGTTTTCCGTACGTCATCATCATAGGAGCGCACGGTCAGCTGCAGCTTCGCCTCATCCGGGATAATGTTATGCACGAAGCCCGCTTGGAAACTGCCAACTGTGACCACGCCGGCTTTCAGTGGATTAACCTCGCGCGAGACCAATGTTTGCAGCGCATTGACAATTTGCGCGCCAATCACAATCGGGTCTTTGCCCATATGCGGGGCGGAGCCATGTGCGCCGACACCTTTAATCGTGATGTCAACACTATCCACATTCGCCAGCGCATATCCTGAGGTATAGCTGATAACGCCAGCCGGTGCCCAGCCGGACGTATGAGTCGCGAGCACGTAATCCGGGCGCGGGAAGTTTTCGAATAATCCGTCTTCCAGCATCGCTTTTGCGCCGAGGCCAAGTTCCTCGGCAGGTTGCCCGATAAGGACAAGCGTGCCGGACCAATCCTCTTTGCGCTCAATCAACTGACGCGCCGTGCCAATCAGGATAGCGACATGGCTGTCATGGGCGCAGGCGTGCATGACCGGAACATCTTCGCCGCGATAGCTCTGCTGCATGACTTTGGACTCGAACGGCAAGCCTGTTTTCTCTTCCAGGGGGAGCGCATCCATATCCGCGCGAAGCATGACCGTCGGGCCGTCGCCATTTTTCAACACGGCCACAACGCCGTAGCCGCCGACATCCTCATAAATTGTGCCGACATCCGCCTTAATCTTATCCTGTATCCAATCATCCCCAACACGTTCCGTGACATCAAAGCCAAGCTCGGCCAGTTCCTTAGCGAGACGGGAGGCCGTGTTCTTTTCTTTCAGGGATAGCTCAGGGTTCTCATGAAACTCTTTATATATCTCCAAAACATAGTCGTAATCCGCCGCGACGGATTTTGTCAGGTCATTGGCAAAGGCCGCTGGCGCAAAGGCTGTGCTGGCGAGCAAGGCGGCGGTTGTTAGAAATTTTGTCATAAGTCTCTCCTGTCTTTTTAGGTGACGCAGAAACCAAAGCGAGGCAAGGGTCAGTTTTTCGTTTATCAGGTGAAATATGTCCGATCTCCCGCCCTGCCCATCCTGTTCCGGCGTCTATACCTATGAAGATGGCGCGTTGATGGTCTGTCCCGAATGCGCCCACGAATGGAGCGTCAATCCGGAATTTTCAAAGGAACGCATTTATAAAGATGCCAATGGGAATATCCTGAATGAGGGCGACATGGTCACCATCATCAAAGACCTGAAAGTCAAAGGCACGTCAAAGGTCGCGAAGGTTGGGACACGCGTAAAAATCAACCGCCTCATGGACGAAGACCACGACATTGATTGTAAAATCGACGGGATTGGCGCGATGAAGTTGAAGACTATGTTTGTGAAAAAGGCTTAGGGTTCGTTCGAACAACTATAAACCGTTTCCCCGTCGACCCAAATATTCATCGGTGTAGACGCCGTATCCAAAGCAGCGTCATACACAGCTTTCTCTAAACTTTTACCTTTCAAGAATAAGCTTAGAAAATATCCCAAAACGAAATGTACTGACCAACGCAAATCAAATGCACCGTCGGGTG